>NZ_JBNPYB010000012.1:156701-197600 GCF_050432985.1 Pantoea sp. AN62
TGCAGGATAAGCCGCGGCCCGTCCGGGGCCACGCCCTGCGGGTGATGCTGGCGCATCAGCCTGAACCGCTCCCGGCGCTTCAGTCGAACCTGCGCAGGTTCTCATCCGGCACGTTCAACTCTGTGCAGCAGAAACGAAAAAAGCGCCTTTAAGGCGCTTTATTCTGAATTGGTGGGTCGTGCAGGATTCGAACCTGCGACCAATTGATTAAAAGTCAACTGCTCTACCAACTGAGCTAACGACCCGAAGTGGTGGGTGATGACGGGTTCGAACCGCCGACCCCCTCCTTGTAAGGGAGATGCTCTACCAACTGAGCTAATCACCCACTTCGTACTGCTTAACAGGTGTGTATCACACTAAGATATGGTGGGTGATGACGGGCTCGAACCGCCGACCCCCTCCTTGTAAGGGAGATGCTCTACCAACTGAGCTAATCACCCATATCTTATAACCTGTTCACTGCGGGCCACCGGGTTAGAGTGGTGGGTGATGACGGGTTCGAACCGCCGACCCCCTCCTTGTAAGGGAGATGCTCTACCAACTGAGCTAATCACCCCCGCTGTGTGGAGTCGCATTATAGGGATAGTTGATTTTGAGTCAACGCTTTTTAAAACATAAATGTGCGTTCGGTTTATTTTTAAACATCCTGTGGCGCTTTTAGCCAATGTGCTGGTTTTACTGGCAGAAAAGGCCCTTTTCCTCGGGCGCAGCCAGCGGGCACGCATTGAGGATTCACCACCAGATGCTAGAATGTGGCCACTATTTCGCGTCTAACCTGTTTTTTGTCATCCAGACAGAGAACCCGCGCATCTAAGGCAATACTGAATGAAAATCAAAACTCGCTTCGCGCCCAGTCCTACCGGCTATTTACATGTGGGCGGCGCCCGTACCGCACTCTATTCCTGGCTCTTCGCCCGCCACAATCAGGGCGAGTTCGTGCTGCGTATTGAAGACACCGATCTGGAGCGCTCAACGCCAGAAGCCATCGAAGCTATTATGGATGGCATGAACTGGCTGAGCCTCGACTGGAATGAAGGCCCTTACTACCAGACTAAACGTTTCGATCGCTATAACGCGGTGATTGATGAAATGCTGGCGGCGGGCACAGCCTATAAATGCTACTGCTCGAAAGAACGTCTCGAAGCCCTGCGTGAACAGCAGATGGCGGATGGCGAAAAGCCACGTTACGACGGTCGCTGCCGTGACAGCCACGATCATCACGCAGCGGATGAGCCTTGCGTGGTGCGTTTTCGCAACCCACAGGACGGCTCGGTCATTTTTGATGACCAGATCCGCGGTCCGATTGAATTCAGCAACCAGGAGCTGGATGATTTGATCATCCGCCGCACCGACGGCTCACCGACTTATAACTTCTGCGTAGTGGTTGATGACTGGGATATGGGTATTACGCACGTCATTCGTGGCGAAGACCATATCAACAACACCCCGCGCCAGATCAACATTCTGAAAGCGATTGGCGCACAGGTGCCGGTCTATGCCCATGTGTCGATGATCCTCGGCGATGATGGCAAGAAGCTGTCCAAGCGTCACGGTGCCGTTGGCGTTATGCAGTATCGTGATGATGGTTATCTGCCGGAAGCGCTGCTGAACTACCTGGTTCGCCTCGGCTGGTCACATGGCGATCAGGAGATCTTTAGCGTTGCTGAGATGACTGAGCTGTTTACGCTGGATGCGGTCAGCAAGTCTGCCAGTGCCTTCAATACCGAAAAATTGCAGTGGCTGAATCACCATTATATTAATGCCCTGCCGCCAGAATATGTTGCGACGCATCTGCAATGGCATATTGAAGAGCAAAAAATTGATACCCGTACCGGTCCGGAACTGGCGAAGCTGGTTGGTCTGCTGGGGGAACGTTGTAAGACGCTGAAAGAGATGGCGGCTTCCTGCCGTTATTTCTATGAAGACTTTAATGAGTTTGACGCCGATGCTGCGAAGAAACATCTTCGTCCGGTCGCGCGTCAGCCGCTGGAAGTGGTGCGTGATAAGCTGGCGGCAATCAGCGACTGGACTGCGGAAAACGTTCATCAGGCGATTCAGAGCACTGCAGATGAGCTGGAAGTCGGAATGGGCAAAGTCGGTATGCCGCTGCGTGTGGCGGTGACCGGTGCCGGTCAGTCACCCGGTCTGGACGTGACTGTTGAAGCGATTGGTCGTAGCCGCAGCGTCGCGCGCATCGATCAGGCGCTGGCCTTCATCAGTGAGCGCGAAGCGCAGGCCTAAATAAATCTGCCGGAAGCAGCACGCTTCCGGTTTTTTTTACTCTTCATTAATCCCCAGCCGCTGCAATACGCCTTTAATCCCTTCACGTAATATTAATGCCGTGAACTGATCCTGCTCGGCCTGACTCATTTGCTGCACGGAACTAATTAATAACGCAGGCAATGAATGAGGGGCTGTACCGTAGGTCGCTGAGGGTTCATTCAGGTTGCGCGTTGACTGGATGAAATTTTTAACACGCTCATCAATATGGATCAGGCGAGCCTTACCGCCTTGTACACCGGGCTTTGGCGTGGTGGTCCAGTTTTCCCGTTTGATCCACTTGTTCACCGTTTGTCGACTGTAACCCGTTTCTGCTGCCAACTCTTCGGGAGTGAGCCATTCCTTTTTCACAATGCTGTCCCTGTTAAATACATTAGCACTACATATTACAGCAAAACGTAACGGGTGAAAGTAACTGAAGGTGAAATTGCCTTTTGCCACTCGACAAAAGGCAAGAAATCATTTATTGCACGCTGCTGGCAGGTTCAACAGCCGGGCGGAAGGCGAGGAAGTAGGCCAGACCGACGAAAACTGCCCCGCCGACGCCGTTACCTAAAAATACCGCGACAAAGTTAGGGAAGTATTCTGTCCAGCTCATCTGACCGGCGAAGATGGCGGCCGGAATGATAAACATATTGGCCACTACGTGCTGGAAGCCGATAGCCACGAAGGCCATGACCGGGAACCACATGCCGAAAATTTTGCCCACCACATCTTTACTGGCAAACGCCAGCCACACCGCCAGACAGACCAGCCAGTTACAGCCTACGCCGGAAATAAAGGCGTGCAGGAAATCGGCGTGTACTTTCGCTGAGGCGATGGCGACAGTCTTCTTCAGGTAATCTCCTTCGGTCATGCCCAGCATGTGGCCAAAGAACCAGGCCACCGCCACGCTGCCGAGGAAGTTAGCCAGCGTCACCCAAAACCAGTTACGCGCAACGCTGAAAAACGAGATACGACGGGCAAACCACGCCACCGGTAAGGTCATCATATTGCCGGTCAGCAGCTCTCCGCCCGCCAGAACCGTCAGAATTAATCCGACCGGGAAGACCGCCGCGCCCAACAGGCCGCCGAACGAGCCCCAGTCAGCAGGCAGGGAATTGATAACGTGCAGATCCAGCAGGAAGCCGGTGGCAATAAAGGCTCCTGCCATAAACCCGAGGATCAGAAGAATGCTGACCGGCGCACGGCTTTTGGCCACGCCCGCCTGGATCGCCAGTTGGGCGATTTCTTTTGGTGTATGCAGCGACATAGTTTCTCAATATTTTTTTGATTAATGGGACGGTAAACGCCTGGTGGACGCGTGGCTGACGGGAGAGGGTCCCGCTGACCACTTAATTAGCGCGCTAAGTTTTGCATGCGGAAAAGACGAAGACAAGAAAATTCCTATAACATATTTAACCGTGATTTAACCTGGCCGCAGTCTGAATAACAGAAAAAACCGCTCAGGCTTTTACAGCCGCTTTTCTGGCGTTGCCATGCTGCTGAAACCGCTCAGGTTGCCGCCTTTTTCAGCGATCAGACGCAGAATGTGATTTTGCCGTTGACACCCTGGAGGGGGTTTCATATTATGCCGTCCGTCGCTTAACACGACAGTTTTTCGGTTCGGGGCTATAGCTCAGCTGGGAGAGCGCCTGCATGGCATGCAGGAGGTCAGCGGTTCGATCCCGCTTAGCTCCACCAAACTTCTTCCCAAAAGTTTGGCACTGAAAAACGATTCCAGATGTGGGGGTATAGCTCAGCTGGGAGAGCGCTTGCATGGCATGCAAGAGGTCAGCGGTTCGATCCCGCTTATCTCCACCATTTTCTGACAATTTCTGTCAAACTCGCCTTTCTGATTGTGACTTCTCGCTTAACCGCGCGAATGCGTGATTTCTGCCGTTTATCACCCGATCGGCCTGTATCTGAACCTTCTGTTGTAGCCACCTGCTATCACGCTCAGAACGCTGCTGTGCGGCGATACCGCCACTCTTTGTCTGCCAGACGACTATTCTGCCCCGGCACGCTGCTGAGATGATTGCGCTGTGCTTAGCGATCGGTGATGCGCAGCGTCAGCATGTTGCTGAGCCGTGATAACAGGAAGCAGAAGAGGGATGAAGCAGAAAGGGCAAAGAGACAGAAGAGAAGGGCGAGACCTGCTCGCCCTTTTAAATCAGAACGCCAGCACCAGACCGGCAATCGCGGCTGAAAGCACGCTGACCAGGGTTGAGCCGTACAGCAGTTTCAGACCAAAGCGGGAAACGACGTTGCCTTGCTCTTCGTTCAGACCTTTGATAGCGCCTGCCACAATACCGATAGAAGAGAAGTTAGCGAACGAAACCAGGAACACCGACAGGATGCCTTCGGCGTGCGGTGACAGCTGACCGGCGAGTTTCTGCAGATCCATCATCGCAACGAACTCATTCGACACCAGCTTGGTGGCCATAATACTGCCAACCTGTAACGCTTCACCTGCCGGCACGCCCATCACCCAGGCAAACGGATAGAAGACATAACCCAGCACGCCCTGGAAGGTGATACCGAAAATCACGTCAAACAGTGCATTCAGGCCGGAAATCAGCGCGATAAAACCAATCAGCATCGCGGCCACAATGATGGCAACGCGGAAACCGGCCAGGATATACTCGCCCAGCATTTCAAAGAAGCTCTGGCCTTTATGCAGATCCTGCAGTTGCAGATCTTCTTCGCTGTCGACGCGGTAAGGGTTGATCAGTGACAGCACGATAAAGGTGCTGAACATGTTCAGTACCAGCGCCGCGACCACATATTTAGGCTGCAGCATAGTCATGTAAGCGCCGACAATCGACATCGAAACGGTCGACATCGCGGTGGCCGCCATGGTGTACATCCGGCGCTGTGACATCTGGCCGAGGATATCTTTATAGGCAATGAAGTTTTCTGACTGTCCCAGTATCAGAGAACTCACGGCGTTAAACGATTCCAGCTTGCCCATGCCATTCACTTTTGACAGCACGGTGCCGATGCCACGGATAACCCACGGCAGAATGCGGAAGTGCTGCAGGATACCGATCAGCGCAGAGATAAAGACGATCGGGCACAGTACGTTGAGGAAGAAGAAGGCGAGGCCTTTATCATTCATATTGCCGAAGACGAAGTTGGTGCCTTCAGCCGCATATTTCAGCAGATGGTCAAACACGCCGGCAAAGCCTTTGACGAATCCGAGTCCCGCTTCGGAGTTCAGGAAGAACCAGGCGAGCACAATTTCAATCACCAGAAGCTGTATAATGTAGCGAATGCGAATACTTTTTCGGTCGTGACTGACCAGCAAGGCCAACACGCCGACCACCACCAGTGCTAAAAGAAACTGCAAAATATGGGACATGGTTGCTCCAAATTTGAGGAGGGTTGTATTTTGCTGCGTATTCTATGTAACGCGTTACTTAAAAACGAGATCTGAACCACAATATAAGTATTCGCTATCACCTTATTTTCCAGAAAACTCTCAGCGATCACGTCTCGTTTACAAAACGTTCACAGTAGATAACCACAAATTTATTGTCTATATTTTGCACCGGGCGTAGAGTGACATCGTTGCTCACATTTTTAGCACTCACTTCCTTTACTGTAAGATATAGCAATGGCTATACTTTATAGCAGCATCTATTTTATCAATAACAATAACCGAATTTCACTTGCAACCGCTTCCTCCTAAGCTTGCCGGGGTAGGCACATGTTCAGACAGGGTACCGTATATGTTTGAAAGTCGTACCGCCGAGCGCGCCGCTCGCGGAGTAAGAAAAGTCAAACTCGCACTGTTGGGACCCGCGTTTATTGCCGCTATCGGCTATATCGATCCGGGCAACTTTGCGACAAATATTCAGGCGGGCGCGGCGTACGGCTATAAATTGCTGTGGGTGGTGGTGTGGGCCAACATCATGGCGATGCTGATCCAGCTGATGTCGGCCAAACTGGGTATCGCCACCGGCAAAAACCTCGCTGAACATATTCGTGACCGCTTCCCCCGGCCGGCGGTGTGGTTCTATTGGGTGCAGGCGGAAATTATCGCCATGGCCACCGATCTGGCGGAATTTATCGGCGCGGCGCTGGGCTTCAAATTGCTGCTGGGCATCTCGTTGATGCAGGGCGCGGTGCTGACCGGCATCGCTACCTTCCTGATCCTGATGTTACAGAGTCGCGGGCAAAAGCCGCTGGAGCTGGTGATTGGCGGGCTGCTGCTGTTTGTCGCCGCAGCCTATATCGTTGAGCTGTTCTTCTCCCAACCCAAGGTCAGTGAACTGGTGATCGGCATGGCGCTGCCCTCTTTGCCGACCTCAGATGCGGTGTTCCTCGCCGCCGGGGTGCTGGGCGCGACCATTATGCCGCACGTGATCTATCTGCACTCCGCACTGACGCAGGGCAAAAGCAGCGACAGCAAAGGTCAGCGTTACTCGTCGACCAAACTGGACGTGGCGATTGCAATGACCATTGCCGGATTCGTTAACCTGGCGATGATGGCAACCGCAGCCGCGGCCTTCCACTTTAGTGGACACAGTAAAATTGCCGAACTCGATCAGGCCTACCTGACGCTGCAACCGTTACTGGGCGAAGCCGCTGCCATCGTGTTTGGCCTGAGCCTGGTGGCCGCCGGTTTATCGTCGACGGTGGTCGGTACGCTGGCGGGACAGGTGGTGATGCAGGGCTTTATCCGTTTCCATATCCCGCTCTGGGTGCGCCGCACGGTGACCATGCTGCCCTCCTTTATTGTCATCTGGGCAGGCTGGGATCCGACCCGTATTCTGGTGATGAGTCAGGTGCTGCTCAGCTTTGGTATTGCGCTGGCATTAATTCCGCTGCTGGCGTTCACCGGCAACCGTGAACTGATGGGCGATGAGATGGTGAATTCTCGCCTGATGCAGCTGACCGGCTGGGTCATTGTGGCGCTGGTGATTACGCTGAATATCTATCTGCTGGTGGGACAAGCGCTGGGACTATAACGGCGGCAGGCAACGAGAAACGCCCGGTTTTGCCGGGCGTTTTGCATTAATGGTGATCGTGTCCATGATGGTCGCGGCCATGGTGATCGTGACGGTCATGATGGTCGCGACGATACTGATGTTCCCAGCGGCGATCCCGATCACGCTGGTGCCAGCGGCGTTCACGTTCCCACTCCTGATGACGCCGCCACTCTTCATGACGCCACCAGCGGCGCTCATTCCAGGAATAGCGATCGTTCCACCAGCGCGGTTCGCGCCAGTGGCCGCCATCCCAGTAGTAGCCACGACGGTCGCGGTCACCCAGTTGCAAAGTCACGCCGGGAGCCAGCGTTATGGAGGCACTGGACGCGTGTGCGGTGTGTATTGCCAGCGGTGATAACATTGCCAGCAAGGCGGCAAACAAAACGGCTCTTTTCATTTTTTTCTCCTCATCAACAGTCTGATGCTGTTGCGGCGCAGCGATTATGCCTGCGTATTGCTGTTGTTACCGCATCATTGTGTCGGAAGATTGTGAGGAAATTGGGGAGAAAACGGGGATTGAGACTATTCTGGCGCAGAAAATGCCCGGCCTGCGCCGGGCGAAAAAAGTTACTGCAGGGCAGCCTCAATTGCGGCTAACTCTGCCTGATCAAACTGACGGCTGGCGAGCATCGCCACTGCATCATCAATCTGGGCGGTTTTGCTGGCCCCGATCAATACTGAGGTCACCCGATCGTCGCGCAACACCCAGGCCAGCGCCATCTGCGCCAGTTTTTGTCCACGCTGCAGGGCAATCTCATTCAGCTTGCGGACTTTTTCCATCTTCTCGTCGGTCAGCTGATTCTCGCTAAGGAATTTACTGCCGCTTGCTACCCGTGAATCCTCCGGAATGCCTTGCAGATAGCGGTCAGTCAGCACGCCGCCCGCCAGCGGTGAAAAGGCGATACAGCCGACCCCCGCGTCACCCAGCGTCTGAATCAGACCCTGCTCCGGAGTACGTTCGAACATTGAATAGCGCGGCTGGTGGATCAGACACGGCGTGCCGAGATCGCGCAGAATGGCAATCGCCTCGGCTGCGCGATCGGCCGGATAATTCGAAATGGCGGCGTATAACGCTTTACCCTGACGCACCACCTGATCCAGTGCGCGCATAGTCTCTTCCAGCGGCGTCTCCGGATCCGGACGGTGATGATAAAAGATATCGACATACTCCTGCCCCATACGCTTCAGGCTTTGATCGAGACTGGCCACCAGATATTTACGCGATCCCCAGTCACCATACGGACCGTCCCACATGGTGTAGCCCGCTTTGGTCGAGATAATCAGTTCATCGCGATGAGCACGAAAATCTTCGCGCAGAATACGGCCAAAGTTTTCTTCTGCCGAGCCCGGCGGCGGACCGTAGTTATTGGCTAAGTCGAAGTGGGTTATGCCGTGGTCAAACGCATGACGCAGCAGGGCGCGGCTGTTATCCACCCGGGTGTTGTCACCAAAGTTATGCCACAGGCCAAGTGAGATTGCGGGAAGTTTAATGCCACTGCGGCCGCTACGGCGGTATTCCATCTGCTGATATCGATCGGGACGGGGGAAAGACGACATTCAACGCTCCTGGGTCAAAAACGGGGATTTGTGCCAAAAGGATAGCAGTGTATACGGTTACACTCAGTGACAACGCGCCGCAGATCGCATATTTACAGAGTAATCCGCCGCCGTAACGGCGGCTTGCCAGCCATTGTGGCTGGCACCTGCGACTCTTTTCTCGCCAATTTTGCAGGCTGTCAGATACTTAAGCCGACTCTCCTATAAAAGGAATCTGCTATGTCCGCTTTTACTGTTGGTGACTACCTGTTGGCACGTCTGCAGGAGATTGGCGTGCAGCATCTGTTCGGTGTGCCGGGTGACTACAATCTGCAATTTCTGGATCGGGTTATCGACCATCCGGTAATCCATTGGGTCGGCTGTGCTAACGAGCTGAATGCCGCCTACGCCGCAGACGGTTATGCCCGCTGCCGCGGGGCAGCGGCGCTGCTGACGACGTTTGGCGTGGGCGAACTGAGTGCCATCAACGGCATTGCCGGCAGTTATGCCGAACATCTGCCGGTGATCCACATTGTCGGCGCACCCGCGACCCAGGCCCAGCAGCAGGGTGACTGCGTGCATCATTCACTGGGTGATGGTGATTTTCGTCATTTCATCCGCATGGCCGAAGAGGTGAGTGCCGCAACCGCGCTGTTAACCGCGGAAAATGCCAGCGCGGAGATCGACCGGGTGATTGTCAGCGCGCTACAGATGCGCCAGCCCGGCTATCTGTCGCTGGCGGTGGACGTAGCCGCCTGTGACGCTGAGCCACCAACACAGCCCTTAAACCTGATCCACGCTTCATCACACCAGGTGCGCGAAGCCTTCAGGCAGGCCGCCGAACGGTTGCTGGCACCGGCAGCGCGGGTTTCGTTACTGGCGGACTTTCTGGCATTGCGCTGGCAGCAGCAACCGGCACTGGCCGCGCTGCGCCAGCATCGTGCAATCCCCTGCGCCAGTTTACTGATGGGCAAAGGGGTGCTGGATGAACAGCAACCGGGATTTGTCGGCACCTACGCGGGCGAGGGCAGCGCCGGCCAGGTCCGTGAGCAGATCGAACAGGTCGATGTCACCCTCTGCGTGGGCGTACGCTTTACCGACACCATTACCGCCGGCTTTACCCAGCAGTTTGCTGCTGAACGTCTGATTGATCTGCAGCCACACTGCGCCACTGTGGCCGGGGAAACGTTTTCACCGCTATCGATGGCTGACGCGCTCAGCGAACTTGATGGATTATTTGCCCGCTATGGTCAGCAATGGCAGCTCGGGCCGCAAGCGACCGCCGCCGCGCCGGTTGAGGCGGCGGCGACCATCAGCCAGCAGGCTTTCTGGCAGGCGATGCAGGAATTTCTGCAGCCAGGCGATATTATTCTGGCTGAGCAGGGCACCGCGGCCTTTGGTGCAGCAGCATTGCGCTTGCCGACACAGGCGCAGCTACTGGTTCAGCCATTATGGGGATCGATCGGCTATACTCTACCGGCAGCGTTTGGCGCGCAGACCGCCGATCCCGCTCGCCGGGTGATCCTGATTATTGGCGACGGTTCGGCACAGCTAACCATCCAGGAGCTGGGGTCAATGTTGCGCGACCAGCAGCAGCCAATCATCTTTCTGCTGAATAATGAAGGATATACGGTTGAGCGGGCCATTCACGGCGCAACACAACGTTACAATGATATCGCCCAGTGGAACTGGACGGCGTTGCCGCAAGCCCTTAGCCTGCACGGCCAGGCACAGAGCTGGCGCATCAGTGAAACGGTCCAGTTACAGGAAGTGATGGCGCGACTTTCTCAACCTCAACGTCTGACGCTGGTTGAGGTGGTGATGCAGAAAGAGGACTTGCCTCCGCTGCTGCGAAAAGTCACTGCCTGCCTGAATCAACGCAACGGTGGATAGATTCAGATAGTTGCCGCTGTGCAGGTCAGGCTATCGCGGTTAGGCTGTAGCGCACCTGAGTAGACGCTCACCAATCGCACCGGTGAGCGTTGTTGTTTTATGGGCAGGATTTTATAGTGTCCTCCAACTCTTTAAGACCCCAAGCGGAGCAACAGAAGAATGACAACCTATGCCTTGGTCGGCGATGTCGGCGGCACCAACGCCCGTCTCGCCCTGTGTGAGGTGGAAAGCGGCAGCATCTCCCAGGCCAAAACATTCTCAACATCAGAGTACGACAGCCTCGAAGCCGTCATCCGCCATTATCTTGATGAACAACAGCAGGATATTAAAGATGGCTGTATTGCCATCGCCTGCCCGATTACCGATGACTGGGTTGAAATGACCAACCACGATTGGGCGTTTTCGACGCGCAAGCTGAAAGAGAACATCGGTTTTGAACACCTGGAAATCATTAACGACTTCACCGCGGTTTCGATGGCGATCCCGATGCTGACTGCCGATAACGTTATTCAGTTCGGCGGCGGCGAGCCGGTTAAAGATAAACCTATCGCTATTTACGGCGCCGGTACCGGGCTGGGCGTCAGCCATCTGGTTCACGTCGATAAGCGCTGGGTGAGCCTGCCGGGCGAGGGCGGTCACGTCGACTTCGCCGCCAACAGCGAAGAAGAAGATCAGATTCTGGAAGTGCTGCGCGAAGAGCTGGGCCACGTCTCCGCAGAACGCGTGCTCTCCGGTGCCGGGCTGGTTAACCTCTATCGCGCCATCGTTAAAGTGGATAATCGCGTGCCGGAAAACCTGAAGCCGAAAGATGTCAGTGAACGGGCGCTGGATGACAGCTGCACCGATTGCCGTCGTGCACTTTCGCTGTTCTGCGTCATCATGGGACGCTTCGGCGGCAACCTGGCGCTGAACCTCGGCACCTTTGGTGGCGTTTATATTGCGGGTGGCATCGTGCCACGCTTCCTGGAATTCTTTAAAGCCTCGGGTTTCCGTGCTGCGTTTGAAGATAAAGGCCGTTTCCGCGATTATGTTGCCAGCATCCCGGTTTATATGATCACCCACGATCAGCCTGGCCTGCTGGGTGCCGGTGCGCATCTGCGTCAGACGCTGGGCCGCGAAATCTGATTTGCACCTCATCCGCTATACCGCTTCCCGACCAGGCTGCCGATCAGGCAGATCGGTCGGGAAGTGGGTTTTTGCCATCCCCTGTCGGTAATTACAAACGCATCAGCTGACGAAACAGCTTCACTTTGCTGCGGCTGACCGGCACCTGAAAGACCAGATCGCGCAGTTTCAGCAGGTAGGTGTTGTTGAACCACGGTTCGATTTCGCGAACCTTATTCAGATTAACGCAGTAAGAGCGATGGCAGCGGAAGAACAGCTGTTCCGGCAGGCGTGAACAGAACTCGCTGATATTCATCGACATCACATAGGCTTCGCGTCGGGTATAGACAAACGTCAGCTTCTCGTGGGCCTCCACGTAGTAAATATCATTCACGTCGGTGACGATGATGCGTTCATCTTTCAGCAGATTTACCGTCTGCGGTGCTGCTGCGACGGCAGGATTGCTGATGGCCTGCTGGCTCTGGGCGGTGGCTTCAAGCTTGTTGAGCATGGTAACAATGCGTGACTCGTGGTAAGGCTTGAGAATATAGTCGAACGCCTCCAGTTCAAACGCCTCGACCGCATGCTCTTTCCACGCGGTAATGAACACAATCAACGGTTTGTGGGCAAACTGATTAATATTCTGTGCCAGCAGCATGCCATCCAGCGAGGGAATATTGATGTCGAGGAAAATCACGTCGACCCGATGCTGCTGCAGATATTTCAGCACGTCGAGACCGTCATCAAAGCAGGCTTCAATCTGGATAGTGCTGTGCTGCTGAATCATCCAGCTCAGCTCCTGCTGGGCTAAAAACTCGTCTTCGACAATAATCGCTTTCATAACAGATTCTCCGCCAGTCGCTGGCCGTTTTTACTCAGCATGAACGCAATCTCGGTGCCGGGCTGATGGCGTACGATAGACAATCCCTGGCCCGATAACAGTTTGACCCGATGATGCACATTCAGCAGGCCGATCTTATTGCCGGGCATCTCGTTGCGGGCAACGCGTGCCATCACCTCATCGCTGATCCCCTGGCCGGTATCGCGCACCGCGATCCGCACCCGATCGCCCAGATCCCGCACGCTTAACGTCACCACGCCTTTGCCCTTACAGGGCTGGATACCGTGCACAATGGCGTTCTCCACCAGCGGCTGAATCAGCAGGCTGGGCAGTAAAAAGTGCAGATCTTCATCGACGTCATAAATCATCGTCAGCTTATCGCCAAAACGCGCCTGCTCAATGGCGATGTAATCTTTCACCTGCCACAGCTCTTTGCGGATGTCGATCAGCTCATCATCATTCAGCTCCAGGTTGTAGCGCAGATAACGCGACAGATTGATCACCAGCTGGCGGGCGGTATCGGGATTGAGGCGGATGGAGGAGGAGATCGCATTCAGCGCATTAAACAGGAAATGAGGATTTATTTTACTTTGCAGCGCGCGCAGTTCCGCTTTATTGGCCATCTCGCGCAGTTGCTCGGCGCGGGAGACTTCAAGCTGGGTGGAGATAATCTGTGACAGCCCAATCGCCATCTCTTTTAGCGAACCGGTTATGCGGTGCGCCCGGCGGTAGTAGATCTTCAGCGTGCCGGTTACCTGGCCTTTTTCCCACAGCGGAATGACGATCATTGAGTGAATATCTTTGGTCCGGTGCGCTTCATCATTGTTTCTGATGATGATTTTACCGCTGGCCAGTGCCTGGGCGGTGGTCGGGCTGATGTCATCATCGCCATGCTGATAGTTCTGTTCGCCATAACCCACGTAGGCGAGGATCTGTTTTTTATTGGTCATCGCCACCGCGTCGGCTTTGATTTCGCGCCGGATAATGTCACAGATATTGCGCAGCGAATCGCTGTTGACCTGACGGAACAGCGGCAGGGTTTTATTGGCAATTTCCAGCGCCAGCTTGGCCTGACGGGCAGCAATCGCCTCTTTTTCGCCTTCTACGCTCTGCACCAGCAGCACAATCAGGCCGATGCTGGAGGCACCGAGGATCATCGGCAGCGCAATTTCCGATACGATTGCCAGCCCGAGTGAGGTCGGGCGCGCCCAGAGGATAATCAGCAGCATGGTCAGGCTTTCACACAGCATGCCGGCGATGATGCCCACCCGCCAGCGATGCTCTTTCAGCACCCGCCGGTTAATGCCGCCCGCCACAAGACCGGCAATGATGCTGGTGATCAGACACGGCACCGAGGTGACGCCGTGAATATCAATCAAAAAGCGGTGGAGACCGGCAATCACGCCGGTGGCGATACCGACCCACGGCCCGAACAGAATGCCGCCCGCCATAACTGCAATCACCCGTACATTCAGCAAAGAACCATCAACCTCCACGCCGGACCAGGTGCTGAACAGGGCAAACAGTGAAAAGATGGCGGTTACGACCGCTTTCTCATAGAGGGTGTGTTCATCTTTTTGCAGCAGCTGGCGAAACAGACGGGTACGCGTCAGGAAAAAAAGACAGATCAGCATCAATGCGGCGCGATCAAACACTGCCAGTAACATCGTGAAGTGGGAGGACACAGGCGACTCATCGGCAAAGGAATGTGGGCCTATGATAAAAAATGTGATCGCGATCCGCTAGCATCCTGGCGATCCGCCATGCCGGTTTATGTTTCAGATCAATGATGGTGATCAAATAAAGAAAAGGGGAAAGCCTGAGTGCTATAAAGGGGAACATTTTCCAGGCTGCCGGGACTGGTCGCCAGCGGGGCAGTTTGCTATGTTGCGCAATAAGTGAGCCAGAGACTGTCGTTAAACCACGCTCATCAGGAGCAGAGCATGCAATTCGTCACCGCCAGATTAGCCCTGAGTAAACTCCAGCCAGAGGACTGGCAACTGTTCCGCGCTGTGCATCGGGACCGCGACACCATGACCTGGGTGAGCGAAATTCCTGATGAGGCGGATATTCGCCAGCGCTTTAATGAGCGACTGGCCCCCTGGCAGGCCAGCAGTTTTCACATGCTCTGCCTGGTGGCGCGCCGGCTCGATACTGGCGAACCGATTGGCCTGTTTGGGTGCAGCCCGGAATGGGAGCCTTACCGCCAGGCGGAAGTGGGCTACATGCTGCTGCATCGCCACTGTGGTCAGGGATTTGGCAGCGAAGCGCTGGCGGCGCTGTGCCAGTTTTTATTTGAGGCCGACTTTCATAAGCTCAAAGCCATGGTGATTGAAGGCAACTGGGCATCGCGGCGCATTCTTGAAAAAAATGGCTTTCAGCTCGAAGGGACGCTACGGGATAATTATCTGCTGAACGGTCGCTGGGTAAACGATTGGCTGCTGGGACGGCTGAATCCGCAAAAATAAAAATATTTTCCGCCACCCTCGACAAAGTTGTTATCGGCACGTTATGTTCTTGAGAGGTCACCGCAGTGACCAGCGTCGCTCGGACGGTCCGGGCGCTCACGTACTCCAGAGGACATCATGGCTGATAACAGCACACCCCGTCGTTTTTCGCGTATCGAACGTCTGCCCCCTTACGTTTTCAACATCACCGCTGAACTGAAAATGGCTGCGCGTCGGCGCGGCGAAGATATTATCGACTTTTCTATGGGCAACCCGGATGGGGCAACGCCGCCGCATATCGTTGAAAAGTTGTGTCAGGTCGCTCAGCGTGACGATACCCACGGTTACTCTACTTCGCGCGGCATTCCTCGCCTGCGTCGGGCAATTTCACGCTGGTACGCCGATCGTTATCAGGTGGAAATTGACCCGGAGTCAGAAGCGATTGTTACCATCGGCTCGAAAGAGGGCCTGGCGCACCTGATGCTGGCGACGCTGGATCATGGCGATACCGTGCTGGTGCCGAACCCAAGCTATCCGATTCATATCTACGGCGCAGTGATTGCCGGGGCTCAGGTCCGTTCGGTGCCGCTGGTGGCGGGAGTCGACTTCTTCAATGAGCTGGAACGCGCCATCCGCGAAAGTTATCCCAAGCCAAAAATGATGATCCTCGGCTTCCCGTCTAATCCGACCGCACAGTGCGTGGAACTGGACTTCTTCGAACGGGTGATAGCGCTGGCGAAGCAGTACAACGTACTGGTGATCCACGATCTGGCCTATGCCGACATCGTTTATGACGGCTGGAAAGCCCCGTCGATTATGCAGGTGCCGGGCGCGCGTGACGTCGCCGTCGAATTCTTTACCCTGTCAAAAAGCTACAACATGGCGGGCTGGCGCATCGGCTTTATGGTCGGTAACAAAGAGCTGGTTGCTGCGCTGGCACGTATCAAAAGTTACCACGACTACGGCACCTTCACGCCGCTGCAGGTGGCGGCTATTGCGGCGCTGGAAGGCGATCAGCAATGCGTGCGCGATATCGCTGAGCAGTATAAACGCCGCCGTGATGTGCTGGTCAAAGGACTGCATGAAGCGGGCTGGATGGTCGACAATCCTAAAGCCTCAATGTACGTCTGGGCGAAAATTCCCGACCATTATGCCCATATGGGATCGCTGGAGTTTGCCAAACATATGCTGCAGGAGGCCAAGGTGTGCGTCTCGCCAGGCATCGGCTTCGGTGATTACGGTGATACGCATGTGCGGTTTGCACTGATTGAAAACAGTGACCGGATTCGTCAGGCAGTGCGGGGGATTAAAGCGATGTTCCGTGCCGATGGCGTGTTGCCGGGCAGCGTAAAAAGTCTGGAAGAAGAGATTTGACAGCCAACTGGGGCGACAAGCTTGTCGCCCCCTGGCGGCACTGTCACGCCATTACTTCAGCAGCAGAACGAAGGTTCCGAACCAAAGTAACGCGAAAAAAGATATTCCCATCAAGGCATATTTCACAAAGCAACTCCTCTGAGCGGTTACGATGATGGCGATCCCAGGCCAGTGCAACGCGAACAGATTTGGAAAAAAGAACGCCGCCTGGATTAACGGTCTGCTCTTTTCCGGGTCGAACTGAATAATTCAGAACAGGATCGAGCGCTAATTTACGCGGAATCCTGCCTAAATGAAATAGGTCCGTTCTGAGATATTGCTCACAAATTTACGGCACTTCAATTTCCGGGATCGCCGACATGCCTACACGTAATTGCGCCAGATGCGGTTGGTTACTCTCCAGCACAATTTTCACCGGCAGACGCTGAACGACTTTAGTGTAGTTGCCTGTGGCATTATCGGGGGAGATAGCCGAAAAAGTAGCGCCGGTGGCGGGCGCAATGCTGTCCACGTGACCGGTAAAGGTCTCGCCCGGTAAGGCGTCGATGTGGATACGCACCCGCTGTCCCGGCCGCACGTCGCTCAGCTGAGTCTCAAGATAATTGGCGGTGATGTAGGTCTGCTGCAGCGGGACTACCGCCAGCAGACGGGTGCCGGCCGAGACGTAGGCACCGGTGCGTACCGAGCGCTGTCCGATCATGCCGGCCACGGGTGCGACGATCCGGGTATAGGAAAGATTCAGCCCGGCCTGATCGACACTGGCTTTCGCCGCAGCCACATCAGCCTCTGCGGAGCGGACCGCCGCCTGCAATACGCCAACCTGTTTTACTGCCGATGCCAGCGCCGCCTGATTCTGGCGTACTGCCGCCAGCGCCGAACGCTGGGTTGAGCTGGCTTTCTGCTGATCGTCAGCAGCAACGGTGCCGCTCTTATACAGTCGGTTATAGCGATCGGCGCTCTGGCCGGCGTACTGCGCTGAGGCCTGGCTGGCGGCCACGCTGGCTTTCTGCTGCTCAATCACCGACTGCTGCTGTTCCAGCTGCGCCTGACTGCTCAGCAGTTTTGCCTCGCTAACCTGCAGGTCGGCTCTGGCGCTCTCCAGCGCCACGCGATAGTCCCGATCGTCGAGCGTGGCCAGCAGTTCTCCGGCCTTAACCTGCTGATTGTCCTGCACCAGCACGGTGTTGATGTAGCCCGACACTTTCGGTGCCACCAGGGTGTAATCGGCATTGACGTAAGCATCGTCGGTGCGGTGATCGTTTCGGGTCATCATCGAGCCGATCACCCTCGCTATCGCCAGTAAAACCAACAGCAGCAGACTCAGCAGCACTGTTTTTCTCATTATTAAAGTACGCATATTCAGTTATTCCGGGATGGGGGTTGAATCAGGGTTTGAGGCGGCCAGACGCGTTTAGGCAGGATGGCGGTCAGTAATAACAGGCAGCCAGCAAAGCCAATCAGCATCAGCCAGCTGTCGCTCAGGCTCAGTACCGTCGCCTGATGTTTCACCAGCGTGGCGAAACCGCTGATATTTTCACTGGCGCTGATGCTGCCGTCCGGCAGTAACGGCTGACTGCTACTGGCCTGACTGCTGCTGGATGCGGTCATCAGCCACGGACGACTGGCTGCCTGGTTAATTAAAATATTGGAGTGAAACTGCTCGCGGTGGCTGAGGAATACTTCAACCAGCGTCGAGGCGGCGATGCTGGAAAAACCGCGCACCGTGTTAAACATCGCTGAGGCGAACGGGCCTTCTGGCGGCGCGACAACGCTGGTGGCACTCATCAGAATCGGCACAATCACCATCGGTTGACCGAATGCCTGTAAAACTTGCAGCAGCCAGAAGTTTTGTCGCGCCCAGTCACTGGTGACCTGCATACCCAGCAAGCAGGACGTCACCAGCAGACCCACTCCCGCTGCCAGCATCCAGCGGCAGTCGATCCAGCGGATATTCAGCAACGCCGCTACCAGTGGTGCAATAAGCAGTTGCGGCAGGCCAACCGTCAGCGCCAGCGGAGCAAACTGCAGGGTACGAAAGCCCTCAACCTGGGCAAAGTAGGCGGAAGGCAGCGCCGAGCCTGACAGCGAAAGGGTCAGTATGCAGGCCAGCGCCAGCAGGCCATGCGCCAGGTTATGACGTTTCAGCATCTGCAACTTAAACAGCGGCAGCGGGTGAAACCACTCGTTAATCAGAAATACCAGCAGCAGCGGCAGTGCGGTCAGCAGCATCCCGACGATCAGCGGGGAGTTGAGCCAGTCGAGGCGTTCGCCCTGGGTCAGCACCAGCACCAGCAGGGCGATAGCACTGCAGCCGGTGGCCATGCCAAACAGATCGATCTGCTGGAAACGTTCGGGACGCAGCGGGTCCTGCGGCAGACCCCAGCCAATCAGCAGCATGGCGATCAGCATGCCCGGCACCACCTGCCAGAACACCATCATCCAGCTGACGTGATCGGTCCATAATGATGCCAGGGACGCCGCCATGTTCGGGCCAAAGGTGGCGGTCAGTGCATATCCGGCCAGGCCAAACAGTTTAATCGGCGGTGGTAAAAAGCGCAGGGCAACGGTCATCAGCATCGGCGGCAGCGCGCCGCCAAACAGTCCCTGCAGCACCCGCAGGCCAATAAACAGCGTCGGATCTGGCACCAGCGGCAGCAGGATCCCGGTCAGCATAAAGCCCGCCGACACGCCGAGCGCAAAGCGCCGCAGCGATAGCGTGACGGCGAACCATGGCGCGATCATCATCGCCGCTACTTCTGCCGCCTGATAGGCGGAAATAATCCAGCTACCCTGATCGTAACTGATACCGATCGCAGCACGGATATCGGCCAGAGCGATATCGCTGACGCGATCGTTCAGCCCTGATGTCAGGGCGGCGATCAACACGCCGACTAACCCCAACGCCAGGCGCAGCGTAAACGGATGGGGTGCCGGCACGGTGGCTGGCTTAGCATTCATAGTAAGTGTTCTCGTTATTTTGATGCAGTGTATTGCAATGTGGTACAGGGCGTAATATTACATCCCGGTATGGTGTATTGCAATGTGGTACAGGCTGTAAAAAGTGCGCCGATCGCGCTACAGTAGGGCAGCTTAAAAAGGACGACGCTATGGCACATCAACCCTCCAGCCGTGAGGATGAAAAAACGGGCGGTATCCAGGTGATCGCACGTGCGGCAAAAATTCTGAATGCGCTGGGCGAACAGCCGGGCGGCATGAGCCTGGGTGAGATCGCGCAGGCAGTCGATCTGCCTCGCTCCACCGTGCAGCGGATTGTCGCCGCACTCGACAGTGCAGAACTGGTGCGCAGCAGCGGTGCCGGTGGCCTGCGGCTTGGCCCGGCGTTGCTGAAGCTGATCTCCAGCGTGCACACCGACGTGGTCGATCTGGTCCGGCCGCTGCTGGAGAAACTCTCTGCCGATACCAATGAAACCGTCTCGCTGGCGCGCGCCAGCGGTACTCAGCTGGCTATTGTTCACTGTGTGATCGCCTCGCGTGAGCTGCGCGTGGTGCCGCACATGGGACTCAACCTGCCGCTCTACAGCACCTCCGGCGGACGAGCGCTGCTGGCGTTAGAGTGCGATAAAGACGTTCGGGTGATTGTCGGCGAAGCCTGGCGGGAGTTAACCGAGATGACGGTCAAAACCCTGCCGCAGCTGCTGCAACTGATCAATGAAGTGCGCGAAACCGGCATTGCCGTCGATCGCGGTGAAACGCTGGAAGGCATCTCGACCATGGCGTTTGCCCTCGATACGCTGTTTGGCCGCTTCTCTGTCTCTTTGCTGGTGCCCTCTGCACGCTTCCACCGACACGAAGATCGTTTTCGTGATGAAATGCTGAAGTGTAAAGACGCGCTGGTGCGTGAAATTGGCAAAATCGCCGCTGTAGAAGGATAAGCACTCGATGAAAACCCTGTTGATGGCCATTGATCATTCGCCGGTAACCGAAAAAGTGGTTGCGCTGACCATTGAAGAGGCGCTGGCACACCACGCAGAAGTGGTGGTGCTGTGCTGCGTCGATCCGGCGTACTCTTCCTGCAATCAACCGATGGAAATTGATGCCGGTGAAGATCCGGCCGATTTTGTCGCGGCGCAGGATGAGCAGAACACGGCGGAACTGGTGGTGCGCCATGCTCTGGCACCGCTGCTGCGGGCCGGCATTAATGCGCGCGGTATGATTCTGGCCGGTGAAGCAGCCGACACGATTATTGCGCAATCACTCCAGCTCAAGGCCAGCATGATTATCATGGGACGCCGCCATCTCTCTTCTTTTAACCGACTGTTAAAAGGCTCGGTCAGCGCGGCGGTGATTGAGCGTGCTCACTGTCCGGTGCTGATTGATGTGCGTAAGGATTAATACCGTAGCATGACCTCTCTGCTGGTTATTACGCTGGCCGCCTTTGTGCTGCTGGCGTTGATTATTATTGTGCTGATTAAAACCACCCGATTGCGACTGTGGCAGGGGCTAATCCTTTTTCTGCTGCCGCTGGTGGCGGCTAATCTGCTATGGTTCAGCTGGGCCGTGCCGCAGCAGCAGCAGGCACGGCAGCATGATCAGGCGGCCAGTTACCTGGCACAGACGCCCGGATATCGGGTACTGCAAACCCAGGAACCGGCATTGTGGCAGCTGCTGACGCAGGAACTGACGCGCCGGGTCCGCGCGGGTGAACCGGTTGAACAGGCGACGGGCGAACTGCGCGGCTGGCTGCTTGATGTGATTAATCAGCGGCTGATGCGGGGAACCGATGCGGCGGTGGTGAATTACATTGGCGTGTCAGTAGAGGAGATGCAGGCGCTCAATGCCCGCGATCCTGGCCTGTGCTTCCGTTTTCTCTATCCGCAGGTCAATGGCGGCGTCAATTTAGTGAAAATCCTGCCGCCGTCGCTTAATCACAAAGAGGCCGAGGCGATGGAGCAATTACTGCTTAACAGCGCACCTCAGCAGCAGCCAATGGACAGCGTGCTGGCGCAGCGCGATCTGAAACAGGTGGTTGCGCAGCTTTATCAGCGCTGGGGCGATAAGCTGCAGCAGCTGAATATGCCAGCCGATACCGCCGTTGATCGCTCATCAATGTGCGCCATGTCGATCGATCTCTACAGCGCGATTCTCGCATTACCTGACAAGCGCGCGGCCAACCTGTTACGTAGAATGTTTGCGGTTTCCGGTTAGTTACCGACGTAAAAAAGCCCGCGTAGCGCGGGCACAAAGGTCAGGATTACGTTCTTATTTTGGCTATTACCTGGTGTGGTGCAGACTTCGTTTTGTCTGAATGCATCATGTCATGCTCACTATGATAGCGATAGCCGTTTAATCGAATCGCATTAATCGGTAAAAGCTTGTCAAGTTTTGGTTTTCGCGCATTAGTCTTATGGATGCGCGAGGTGCTGCGATTTACACTGCGCAGCACTGTGAGGATAAATAAATGAAAAAACAGATTATTGGCGCGCTGGCGCTTATTTTGCTGAGCGGTTGTACCGCCAGTAAACCCGGGGCATTTGAACGTATTGACGAAGATGCCAGCTCAAATACTGTCCAGTACCGGTTTGACCCGTTAAAAGTCAATCGGGATGCGATGGAAATTGACCTGGCAAATTACTGTAATAAGAAAGGATTCGATAAAGTGGAATCGCTACCTGCCCAGGACAGTCATATTCCTGGGCTAAAGAAAGCCTGGTTCCAGTGTAATTATGCGGTCAAAAGCTAAATAAAATGGGCGGGATAATTATCCCGCCCTTAATTTTTCTATTTTTATATTATGCTGTGTGACGTCTTTGCCCGTTAGCGGTGATGATGTCCGCCATGATACCCACCGTGATAGCCTCCATGATACCCGCCGCCCCCGTGATGCCAGCCATTGTCGTGACGAGGTTCGATAATACAGCCGCTTAATAATGTTATCAGCCCGACTACCGACGCGACTTTAATTAATCTTTTCATAGGAAACGTCTCCTCTTTTCCAATGACTACGACATTACGCTGGAAAAGTGGAGTGAAGATGCAGGAAATGTAGAGTTATTTATGCAGATATTACTGAATATTTCTGTTTGCGAAAAATGACGCCGCAAAAAGAGAAGGAAATAAGAAAGGGCTGAATAGCGATTATTCTCAGCGAGAATAATCTTAAAAGCAAGCGAAAATAATTCTCATTTAAAATAAATTATAGCTACATTATTAGCAGACGTTTTCAACAGGAGAGAAACATGGCGCATGAAGTGAAAAATGTACTGGCGTTGCAGGCGGAACTGGGTGAATGCCCGCTCTGGTCAACAGAGGAGCAGGTGCTGTGGTGCGTCGATATTCTGGCACCGGCGATTCACCGTTTTGACCCGGTCAGTGGCGAACTGCAGACGTTTCCCCAGCCTGAAGAGGTGGGCTGTATCGGCTTACGTGAACAGGGCGGCCTGATTGCCGCCTTGCGCAGCGGCGTCTGGCTGTTGGATGCGCAGGGTAAACCGCAACAGAAGGTGGCGGATAATCCAGGTGAAGCCGCGCGCAGTCGCTTTAATGATGGCCGTGTCGATCCCTGGGGCAATTTCTGGTGTGGCAGCCTGTGGGAACCGCAGGATAAAAACGGCGGACTGTTATGCCGGGTTACGCCGGAACTGACGCTGGAAGTCAAAGCGCGGGACATCAAAATCTCTAACGGCGTGGCGTTCTCTCCCGATGGTCGCTGGATGTATCACAGCGACACGCCCAACGAGGTGCTCTATCGCTATCCGTTAGATAGCCAGGGTGAACCGGGCGAGCGCAGCGTTTTCCGCCGCTTCGATGCCGCCGGCGGCTTACCGGATGGCGCCGCGGTCGACAGTGAGGGCTATTACTGGTCAGCCCAGTTCGACGGCGGGCGGGTGGTGCGTATTGATCCGCAAAGCAGCGAAATTGTGGAAGAAATCCTGCTGCCGGTGAAATGGCCTACCATGGTGGCGTTTGGCGGGGCGGATCTGAAAACCCTGTTTATCACCAGTTCGCGTGAAGATCGCACCGAAGAAGAACTGGCACGCTATCCTGAGTCAGGCGATATTTTTGCGGTTGAGGTCGACGTGGCGGGCATCGCAGAGCCGCGTTTCCGCGGCTGATCCGAAAGGGCCGCGTGGACGCGGCCCGTAAACATTAGTGGCGCTGCAACACCGCTTTACCCGTCACAGGCTGATGCGGTAAGCGAATGGTCAATGACAGTAACAGTGAGATCACCAGCAGGGTCATAATCAGGCTAAAGGTGACGGTAAAGCCGCCAAACAGCGACGCCACCAGTGAGCCCATTACGCTGCCAATACCAAAGCCGAGATAGAGCAGGCCATAGTTTTTGGTCAGGTTGTTAAGGCCAAAAAAGTCACTGACCAGCGAGGGAAATACGGTAATGGTGCCGCCGAAGCTGAAGGCGATGCAGGCTAACGATAGGAAGAAGGTCGTTTCATTCATGTGGGTAAACAGCAGTACGCTCATTCCCGCCAGCGAAACCACCTGCGCCAGCGAAATCACCCGGATACGCAACATCCTGTCAGATAAGATACCCAGCACCAGACGCCCGCTCAGGTTAGCAATGGCAATCACCGTAACGGCATTGGCAGCAGTCTGCGTGCTCAGATGTACCAGCCCTTCACCGATATCCTTCGCCACGCCAATCACATACAAACCGCTCATGCAGGCAGTCAGGAACATCAGCGCCAGCATCCAGTACTGTGGCAAACGTACCGACTGGGCCAGCGTGTAATCGCGTGCCTGCTGCTGGCTGGCGCTGGCGGCACTTTGTGGCTGGGCATCACGCATCAGCAGGGCTCCGAGTATAATCATCGTCATCGCCAGCACGCCCCAGATAATAAAGGTCTGTTCCAGACCGACACGGGTCAGCAGCGCGCCGCAGATAAATTTGAAGCCCAGACTGCCAAGTCCGTATGCACCAATTGCGCAGGCCGAAATCATACCTTTGCGCTCCGGGAACCACTTCACACAGTTCGACAGCGTCATCAGATAACCGGCGCCATCAGCCAGACCGACCAGCAGGCCAGCGCTGAGGTAGAGCATCATCAGGTTGTCTGCATGGGCGGTCAGCCAGAATCCTGATGCCATCAGGATACCGGCACCGATAGTGACGCGGCGTACACCAAAACGCTCCTGCAATTTTCCCGCCAGCGACGAGGCGATAGCCAGGCCTAAACTCAGCAGGCCAAACGAAAACGCCACCTGACTGATCGAGGCATCCAGCTTTTGCGACAGCTGGCCGTTGAATAAACTCCATGTATAAACCGATCCCAGTGCGAACTGGGTAATCACCGTTCCGATCAGTGTGAGCCAGCGGGTGCGCTGGTGCGAAGCCTGTTGAGTCTGGTTCATGATTTTCTCTCCCGTCCGGGAATCTGGAAACTGCGGACAGAATAGGGCAGCCTTACGCGCGCGTGGCGAACAACGGCATGAACGGAAGCAGGCGCGGCATGAAATGCCGCTGAGAGGGTATGAACGGCCTCCGCTGCAAGATAACCAAAGCGGCAGTTTAATAAGTAAGGGTAAGTAGCCGTAAGATAATGTTTCACTCAGGCGATTATGCCTGCAGCTTTCCAGATTTTTTGCCAGGCTAAGGGTTCACTTATCAGGAGGAAATATGAAAGACCGGACATATGAATCCATCACCAGTGAGGATGAAGTTTGCTGCATTATCGGTCAGGCAGTGATTGAACTGAGTGCTGAACAACAGCCTGTGACCAAATCGACGCTGGCGCTCAAACTGCTGTCGATGGCCGATCGCGATAGTGACGATGAGCGTGTTCTGCTCTACTGGATTGCACGTAAGGCAATCAACCAACCACAAAAACTCATTCAACAGCAGCAATGGGCATGACGCTCATCCGGACGTGGGCCACAGCCCGCCTCCTCGTCAGACGATAGCCCGGCGACGGCTTGCCGGCCAGCGGGCAAACATCACCAGGTTGCCCAGCAAAATCATGACAAGGCCAGGGATGGCGCTGGCATGCCACTGATACCCCTCGTAACGGGTAGAGAAAGCCAGCGCAACCAGCGGAAACAGCACCGTGGTATAGGCGGCCCGGCTGGCACCGATGCGACCCACCAACGTGAAGTAGGCGCCAAAACCGATCACCGACCCAACTATCGCCAGATAGCTCAATGCCGCCAGCCATTGCCCGTTCCAGGTAGGGTAGAGTGAAACGCCCTGCAGCAGTGACACCAGCGCCATCAGCAGCGCACCATACAACATGCCATAACTGTTGGTGGTCAGCACATCGCATTGCCGCCGTTGATGGCGCTGACTGATCATATTGCCGAACGAAAAGCCCAGCGTGCCGAGCGCGCTCAATCCCATTCCCCACAACAATTCACCAGATGCCTGGGTTTCACGCAGGTCATGCCAGAACAGCGCCACGATGCCTGCCATACCCAGCAACACCGCCGGAATCAGACGCGGCGAAGGGCGCTGGCCGAAGAAAATCCAGCTATTGATGGCGTTATACATCACGGCCATGGAAAAAATGACCGACTCAAGCCCGCTACTGATATACCCGGACGCGTAATAGAAGCAGACAAAGTTGAAGCCAAACACGCAGCCGCCCTGCAGCAGGCAGAACAGATGATCGTGCAGGCTCAGGCGATGCAGGCGCTTCACCGCTTTAAGCAGCAGTAACATCACCACTGAAGCCAGTAAAAAGCGCCAGAACACGGCAACGGTCACCGCACTGGTGCCAACCGACTGTTGCGCATAAATGGCAATCCAGGTGGTGCCCCAGATCAGCACCACCGAGAGATATAAAAACAGATTCATCGTCGCGTTCCTTACCCTAAAGCCCGCAGTGTGCGGCTTTAGCGCAGGCGGCGCTTGCATCAGGCTGCGGCAGATTTGCAAAATCTTGCGCATTTTTATGATGCGTCCCGATGTGGTCTGTTCTCTGTCCCGTCAGATCCGTAAACTGGCACTCTGTTCCCCTGAAGCTGATACCCGGATGCGTACTTACCAGACGTTTGAAACCCTGCAACGCCATAAAGCGCAGCTGCGCGATCGGGTGGAGCTGCGAAATGGTCTGCAACTGGCGGCCTGGTTTAACAGCGGCGATCGCGTCACGACGCTCAGCGATCACCATACGCTGAGTCTGTATGTGGAAGGGGGCTACGATACCTGGCATAAAACCGCGCAGGGCTGGCGTAATGGCGGCGGACCGGATCGTTTCTGCCTGATGCCGGCGGGGATAGAATCGACCTGGGATCTGCGTGCCGATCTCGCCTTTGTTCACCTTTACTGCAGCGAGCCCCAGCTGCGCCAGCTGGCTGAGCAGGTATGGGATCGCAGTCCGGCGAAGCTAAATCTGCACGAGAAAATCTTCTCTGCCGACCCGCGCATTACCCAGCTCTATCGGCATTTTTTGCTGAGCTGCGACTGGCAACAGCCTGCAAGCCAGCTCACGCTGAGCAGTGCGACAACGTTATTACTGACTCATCTGCTGCAGGAATATAGCGAAGTACAGTGGCAACTGCCTCAGGTGCGGGGCGGGCTGGCGCCTGCCGTATTGCGTCGGGTTCTTGAATTTATCGATGCGCATCTCGATCAGCCGTTAACGCTGGCCGATCTGGCGAGCGAAGCGGCACTGAGTGAGTATCACTTTGCCCGTATGTTTCGTCACTCAGCGGGTGAGGCCCCTCATCAGTTTGTGATGCGACGCCGTATGCTGCGTGCCCGGATGCTGTTGACGCAGCCAGCATTAACCCTTACTGACATCGCGTTGCAGTGCGGTTTTCACTCTTCCAGCCACTTCAGCCACCGTTTTCGTCAGGTACACGGCGTTACGCCCTCGGCTTACCGCAAGGCAAAGCCTCATCAGCCGGATTGATAGACGCCGCGTTTTGCGGCAATAACCGCAGACTGCGATAACGTTACAACGCGCTTAGCGACTGGCCGTTGTGGTGCAACGTCTGGTGGCGGCCAGACAACAAAAACCTCGCCGAAGCGAGGTGGTTTTCAGCGACAGGTCGTTACTGAAGAGTGAACTGCCATGAGCCCATTGGCTTGCGCACCAGCGTCATGGTTTTTTCCTCGCCATCAATCACCACATAATACTGTTCATTTATTTTGAGGCCTCTGGGAAAGGATTCATTGCCCTCATAGCGTATGGTGATTTTATTGCCGAACACCTCTGCATCAGCCTGCTGACCAAACTGGGGCAGGGTAATTTTCTTTTTCACACCTTTGGTCCTCGTTTTGATAAATCGGGGTCAAAACTCATCTGATTTTACTCATTCTACGCTGCGGATTTGTTGTCAGCACACCGCTTCACCGCTCTGAGCATCCTCTCCTGATCCAGCATGACTGCGGTCAGCCGCTTTTTCAATCTGACAGTCTCTTATTCGGGTCATCTCTGCCGCCAAAGTTTAGCATCACTTCAGCGTGCGCCGGATGCCAGCCTTCTGCTCAATAAGAGACGACGAGCAGTTACATTTCCCTCTCTTTATGCACAAAAATAATATTAAGCAATGTTTAAGTAAAAACAAAAAATCCACTTTCAACACAATGGTGAACATTTCGTTTACCGGCCTACGACCCGGCTCTCATATTTACATAAAAAGCAGAGGATCACATTCCACAGGAAAGTGATGAGGCTTTATACGATTTTAAACGGCGAGTTACATTGATCAATTAGCGCACACCCTTATCTCATGGGGTTTGTAGAGTATTTCTTGAGAAAATTCTTATAAATCAATTTGATGATCTATTGTTGTTAAACTTGCATCTTGTAAGCTTTAGTTACATTTTTTCATTTCCAATCACACAACCAATGTTTCTAAACTTCGTCAATGAGTACTTATCTGAAATTTTAAATTTTCAGAGAAAGGCTTAAAAACAGGTGTCATGCTCGCTGATGAATGGAATCTGCCCGATTACAGACTCGTGTTTTCGGGTAGCGTGAATGGGGAAGTGGTTGTTTAAAGGTAAGTCTTTCTTATTAATTTTTCAGTGGCATTAACCGCTTCTATTACTCCATAGAACAGGGACAGCCATGTCTAACTCCTATCAGTCCGAGATCCCTAAGGCCCGCGTTAACATCCAGCTCAGCCTGCATACCGGCGGCGCACAGAAAAAAATCGAACTCCCGCTCAAGCTGATGGTAATCGGCGATTACAGCAATGGCGCAGAGCAACGTCCGGTGTCGGAACGTGAGACCGTCAGCGTCAATAAAAACAACTTCGACAGCGTAATGACAGGATTCTTGCCTGCCGTTCATCTGTCAGTCGAAAACACCCTGGCCGGCGATGGCAGCGAAGAAAGTGTCAGCCTTTCCTTCAGTGAGATGAAAGATTTCGAGCCAGAACAGATTGCGCGTCAAATCCCGCAACTCCGGGCCATGCTCGCCATGCGCAATCTGCTCCGTGACCTCAAAGCTAACCTGCTGGACAACGTGACCTTCCGTAAAGAGCTGGAAAAAATCCTGCTCGACCCGGCGCTCAGCGCTGAATTGCGCGGTGAGTTATCTGCTCTGGCACCGAAACAGCCGTAACGGTCCCGATGATTTAACGGATTAATGAAGGAAATGCTGATGTCTGTAAAAAATGAGAATGCCGCGGGTAGCGAAAGCATCGTGCTGGAACGTCCGGAAGCCGGGGGCGTGTATGCCTCCTTGTTTGAAAAAATCAACCTGAACCCGGTCTCTGAACTGAGCGCCCTGGATATCTGGCAGGACAGCCAGGCGATGTCTGATGCCACCGCTGATGAGCGACTGACCGCCGGAATGCAGGTTTTCCTTGAGTGCCTGACTAAATCGGGTTCAAAAGTTGAAAAGCTGGATAAGACGCTGATTGACCACCATATCGCCGAGCTTGATTACCAGATCAGCCGCCAGCTGGATGCGGTGATGCATCATGAGGAATTTCAGAAAACAGAAAGTACCTGGCGTGGGCTGAAGTCGCTGGTGGACAAAACTGACTTCCGTCAGAACGTCAAAATTGAGTTACTTGACCTGTCTAAAGAGGATATGCGTCAGGATTTTGAAGACGCGCCGGAGATTATTCAGAGCGGATTATACCAGCATACCTATACCGCAGAGTACGACAGCCCGGGTGGCGAGCCGATTGCCGCGCTGATTTCTGCCTTTGAATTTGATGCCTCGGCGCAGGATATCGCCCTGCTGCGCAACATCTCGAAGGTGTCCGCAGCGGCACATATGCCGTTTATCGGCTCTGCCGGCCCGCAGTTCTTCCTGAAAAGCTCAATGGAAGAGGTGGCGGCCATTAAAGATATTGGCAACTACTTTGACCGGGCAGAATACATCAAATGGAAATCTTTCCGTGAAACGGACGACAGCCGCTATATCGGGCTGGTGATGCCACGCGTGCTGGGGCGCCTGCCTTACGGACCTGATACCGTGCCGGTGCGCAGCTTCAATTACATTGAGGAAGTAAAGGGGCCGGATCACGATAAATACCTGTGGACCAATGCTTCGTTTGCTTTTGCTGCCAACATGGTGAAAAGCTTCATCAACAACGGCTGGTGTGTGCAAATCCGGGGTCCGCAGGCCGGCGGCGCTGTGCAGGATCTGCCTATCCATCTGTACGATCTCGGTACCGGTAATCAGGTGAAGATCCCCTCTGAAGTGATGATTCCGGAAACCCGTGAATTTGAGTTCGCCAACCTTGGTTTCATCCCGCTGTCCTACTACAAAAACCGCGATTACGCCTGCTTCTTCTCTGCCAACTCCACCCAAAAGCCGGCGTTGTACGACACGGCAGATGCGACGGCCAACAGCCGCATCAACGCCCGTCTGCCCTATATCTTCCTGCTGTCACGTATCGCGCACTATCTGAAGCTCATTCAGCGCGAAAACATCGGCACCACCAAGGATCGCCGTTTACTCGAGCTGGAGCTCAATACCTGGGTGCGCAGTCTGGTGACTGAAATGACCGATCCGGGCGACGAGTTGCAGGCGTCACACCCGCTGCGTGATGCAAAAGTAGTGGTTGAAGATATCGAGGACAACCCCGGCTTCTTCCGCGTAAAACTGTTCGCCGTGCCGCATTTCCAGGTGGAAGGCATGGACGTCAATCTGTCGCTGGTTTCCCAGATGCCGAAAGCCAAATCGTAAGCTAAGGCAGGAAGCTAATGAAAACGGAACAACCATTATGGGGCAGGGGCCAGATGGTCTCTCCCCAGCACTTCCAGCAACAGGCTGCCTATGCGGCCTGGTCTGTGGAATGTATCGCCCGACTGGGTTTATCACAGCCCTGGGGAGTGATAAATGTCGCTTTCGAACCGGAAGCACTAAAATTGGGCCGTCTGCAGGCTCGTCATCTGCATGTCCGTTTTCAGGACGGTACGCTGATTGATACTGACAATGCCGACGAGCTGCCACCGGTACTGTCGCTTGAAAGCGCTTCACATGAGGAGCGGGTGGTTCTGGCTCTTCCGCTGCTGCGATCGAATGGCGGTAACTGCCTCAAACCTGATGAGGTGGCCGAGCGTCCTGTTCGTTATCGCCAGCGCTGGCGGGATGTCCGCAATGCCTTTGGAGACGACACCCGCCAGATTGCGGTGATGCAGCCAGAGCTGACTCTGCGTTTCGCCCATCAGAACAACAGCGATTACCTGACCTGTCCGGTCGCTCGTCTGCAGCAGGATTCACAGGGGAACTGGGAACCCGATGAAACCTGGCTTCCGCCACTGCTGACTCTGCAGGGCAGCCGATGGCTGGTGACACAGCTGGAACAGCTGATGACGCAACTGCGCGCTCGTCTGAGTCGGCTGATGGATATGCGCCGGGAAAGTAACGAGCGCATGGCCGATTTTGCCGTGGCTGATGTGTCTCTGTTCTGGCTGCTCAATGCCCTGAACAGTGCGGAGCCGGTGCTGGGACAGTTTCAGCGCCACCTGCAAAGCCCGCCTGAACGTCTTTATCCTGAGCTGGCCCGGCTGGCTGGCAGCCTGCTGACCTTCTCGCTGGAGCACCAGGTGAGCGCCATCCCGGTCTGGCAGCATGAGAAGTTGAATAACGTCTTCCCGCCGCTGTTTGATCTACTGGGCGACCTGCTGGAAGCCAGCCTGCCATCGCGAGTGGTGGCGATTCAGCTCGAGCATGATGCCCGACTTCACTTCTGGCAGGCTCGTCTGCATGACCCACGCCTGCGCGAAGGGGCGGATTACTACCTCTCCGTGCGATCGCCGTTGCCCGTGGCGCAGTTGCAGGAGCAGTTCCCGCGTCAGTGCAAGGCCGGCAGTCCCGATCATGTCAGGAGTATCGTTAATTCATCGCGGGTGGGTGTACCTCTGACGCCGCTGCGCCATGTGCCGGCAGCGATTCCACTGCGTCTGGAAAACCAGTATTTCAGCCTTGATGCCTCTCATCCACTGGCCACCGAAATGCTCCAGGGTGGCACCTGCATGTTTTACGTTCCTGGAATGCTCGGCGAGCCTGAACTTGAACTCTTTGCGGTACTGAGAACATGAGTGCATCTCAAGGCAGTACTGCCGCATCTGTTGATATCGATATGCTGCTTCAGGACACCTTACTGCAGGTGATCAGCCTGCGTAACGGCCCGGAGTTTCAGGACGGTGAAGGCCGGATGTTGTGGGATCGCTGTATTGCTGATGTGGAGCGCGTGCAGCGTGAGCTTAAAGCGAGTGAACTCGATGAAGCCAGTTGTCATCATATTCTCACAGCACAGTGTGCGCTGATCGATGAGGTGGTCAAAGGTCGCGGTGTGGAGGATGACGCCTGTGTGCAATGGTATGACATTCCGCTGCAGGGGTATTTCCTCGGCACTATGGACGCTGGCGACACACTGTGCGATCGGATGCGTGATGTGCTACGTGAACCGGTTCCTGACCACGCTGTTGTGACCTGCTTCCAGCGAGTCATGATGGTGGGATTCCTCGGTAGTTTCCGCTCGCTGAACGACCCGGAACGCCAGAAACTCATCAACATACTCAGTGAACATGTCACGCCATACAGCTATCCGCAAACGCATCCGGTACTGGCGGAAAGCCGTGCCGGACGAGGGATGGGAGGCTGGCTGGCGTCATGGCCCATTCGTATTGGCTTGAGCGTGGTGGTGATCGCCGCGCTCTGGTGGGCACTGGATCACTGGCTGGATCAGACGCTACTGACCCTGTTGCCGGGGGCCGTGAAATGAGCCCTGCACAGCAGCGCGGGCTTGCGATGTGGGCCGCCCTGCTGAGTACAGTGGTCTGCCTGGGTTTTGTGCCGGTATCCCGACTGGTTTCTGTGCTCATTCTGGTGGCGCTATTGGGGCTTATCCTGGCGTTCTGGTATGTCAAAAGTCGTCGTGCTGAGCACGATGACACCCTGCCTCTGGATGATCTACCTGAAGCCACTTACCGTCAGCCGGTGGTGCTGGTCTGTGGCGATCTGCCGCAGGTCTGGCCTCATCAGTCACTGGTGCTCACGGTCACGCAGGGGTGCTGGATTCGCGTGGAGGACCCTCAGAATCTGGAGCAGGCAGCTCGTCAGGTCCTGCGGCTGCGTCCTGACTGGGGACCTCAGTTGTCGGTGATGGTCAGTGTTTGCCCGCAGAAGCACGCTGACAGCGAGCGACTTTCCCGTTGCCTGCTGACCCTGCGCTGGCAAATCAGCCAGCTGCGTAAGCAAACCGGACACTCCGTGCCGCTGGTTCTGAACGGTCAGATCGGTAGCGCGATGACAAATGACCTGCTCTGGCAGGCGGCTATGACGGGTGAAGGCGTCAGGGTCTGGCGTGAGTCTTCAGCACCAAACTCAATTGCCGCATGGGTCACCACCGGCGGTGCACCAGCGATGCAGCAACAGGTGCTGATCAACAGCCTGATGAGCTGGTTCCATCAGCACGTCAAAGCCGTCTTTATGGATGAGAATCCCGATATTCCGGTCATCGCACCCACGGCGGTGCTGTGGGGAATAGGCCCGATTCTTGCCGGAAGTCTGGCAGCATCGGCCTGGACAGCATGGTTGTCCCGCCACACCGCCCTGCAACAGGTGGCTGGCTGGCAGCCGGTAGGCACGGACAGGACGGTGAACGCCCCATTCCCGGATTTTATCCTGCCGCTGCTGCCGGCAGGGCGGGGGTTAACTTCTCAAGGCCGCACCTGGCGTTATGCGTTCGGGATTTTCACGCTGGCGGCCATTGCCGCGCTGCTCAGCAGTGGCTGGAACAATCGCCAACTGCTGCAGCGTGTGAGCTTCGATATTGCTCGCTATCACCGCATACCGATGAAGGATTTCGGACCTAAAGCCGACGCCGTTGCCGTCTTACGTGACGATGCGGCTCTGCTGGATGACTGGGCGCGCAATGGCGTACCGGCCCGGCTTAGCCTGGGGTTGTATCAGGGCGAGCGTCTGCGATTGCCGGTGCTGGATGCGATCCGCTCGTATGTGCCTCCACCTCCACCCCCGCCGCCTGAACCACAGCCGAAACCCAAACCGGTACCGAAAATTGTGCAGCTCGACAGTATGTCGCTGTTCGATTCCGGCAAATCGGTGCTGAAAGCGGGCTCCACCAAAATGCTGGTGAATTCACTGGTCGGCATCAAAGCGAAGCCGGGCTGGCTGATTGTCGTGTCTGGCCATACCGATAACACCGGCAATCCGCAACTCAATCAGACGCTGTCTCTGAACCGTGCCGAAGCGGTACGCAACTGGATGCGTGACACCGGCGACGTGCCGGAAAGCTGTTTTGCAGTGCAGGGCTATGGCGAAAGTCGTCCTGTCGCAACCAACGACACCACGGGCGGGCGTGCGCTCAACCGCCGTGTCGAGATCAGTCTGGTACCGCAGGCCAATGCCTGTCAGATACCCGACAAACACCCGGCACCATCTCAGGATGATGGTGCATCACAACACAATGGAGAGTAATTCCATGGCTATTCCTGTTTATCTGTGGCTGAAAGACGACGGCGGTGCGGACATTAAAGGGTCTGTAGACGTCCATGATCGTGAAGGCAGTATCGAAGTGGTTGCTCAGGATCACTGCCTCTATATCCCGACCGATAACAATACCGGCAAGCTGACCGGTACCCGTATCCACACGCCATTCCTGTTCACCAAGGAAATCGACTCCTCCAGCCCGTACCTGTACAAGGCGGTGACTACCGGTCAGACCCTGAAGTCCGCCGAGTTTAAGTGGTACAGAATCAACGACGCGGGTCAGGAAGTCGAGTACTTCAACACTAAGCTGGAAAACGTCAAGCTGGTGAAAGTCGCACCGAAAATGCACGACATCAAAGACCCATCCTACGAGAAGCATAACCACCTCGAAACCATCGAACTGCGTTACGAAAAAATCACCTGGACCTACAAAGACGGCAACATCATTCATTCCGATAGCTGGAACGAACGCGCCACCGCCTGATTACGCGTCATATTTCGCGCCACAGGTGCGTTGGCTGCGTTCGCTCGCTCCGGTCACATAGTTATCTATGTTCCCGGAGACTTACGAACTTGCCGCCTTCCTGCGACACGAACTCTTTAGCGTAATCCTCGTTTTTAAGCGGAGGGGGATGACCTTTCCGCTGTTTTGCTGAGCGTCTGCCTGTGCGGGCTTTCAGCAAAGAAACTCACAATCTGCCCGCCCGACCTTGTGCGCTTTGGTCTCCGTCATGGGAAACAGCGATGGGCGGTAGCGTGTCCAGCAACCGACAAAGAGAGAGATTCATGGAAAATCCAGCCATCCTGTTGCGACGTCTGAACCCTTACTGTGCCCGTGCGATGGAAGGGGCCGCTTCGCTCTGTCAGACCCGCGCCCATGCGGAAATTTTACCTGAGCACTGGCTGCTGAAACTGCTGGAGCAGGGGGAAGGCGATCTGACGGTGCTGGCGCGCCGCTACGAGTGGGAGATGGATGCGCTGTGGCAGGATTTGCTCGGCTGGCTGGATAATCAACCGCGCTCGGTACGCAGCCGCCCGCAGTTATCCGCCGATATCCAGAAACTGCTGCAGGAAGCCTGGCTGCTGGCTTCGCTTGCCGGGGAACAGCGTATCCGTAGCGTCCACCTGCTGATGGCGCTGACTGAAAACCCGCCACTGATCCACTGTGATGGTCTGTGGCCACTGCTGACGCTCAGGATGAGCCAGTTCTCCCGCCTGCGCCCGTTGCTGGACGCACAATCTGACGAGCGGCCGGAACTGCAGCTGGAAGCCGGGCTTGCCCATGAACACGGCAGTGAAGTGGAGTTTGTGGGGCGCCCGGCTGGTGCAGAACTGAAAGACGGTGAGCTAAACCCGGCGCTACAGAACGCGCTGGATAAATTCACCCTCGACGTCACCGCCAAAGCCAGAGAAGGTCAGATTGACCCGGTGTTCGGTCGGGACACGGAAATCCGCCAGATGGTGGATATTCTCTCCCGCCGCCGTAAAAACAACCCGATTCTGGTCGGTGAACCGGGCGTCGGGAAAACCGCACTGGTGGAAGGCCTGGCGCTACGTATTGCCGAAGGTAACGTACCTGAGTCCCTCAAACCGGTCATCCTGCGCACCCTTGACCTCGGCCTGTTGCAGGCGGGAGCAGGGGTGAAAGGTGAGTTCGAACAGCGGCTGAAAAACGTTATCGACGCCGTACAGCAGTCACCGGTACCAATTTTGCTGTTTATCGACGAAGCCCACACCATCATCGGAGCCGGTAACCAGGCCGGTGGCGCGGATGCGGCCAACCTGCTGAAACCGGCGCTGGCGCGCGGCGAACTGCGCACCATTGCTGCGACAACCTGGTCCGAATACAAACAATATTTTGAGCGCGACGCTGCACTGGAGCGGCGCTTCCAGCGGGTGTTGGTCGACGAGCCGGACGACGAGACCGCCTGCCTGATGCTGCGGGGGCTTAAGTCCCGCTATGCAGAACACCATGGCGTGCATATCACCGACGATGCAGTAAAAGCAGCGGTCAGCCTGTCGCGGCGTTATCTGACGGGTCGCCAGTTGCCGGACAAGGCGGTTGACCTGCTGGATACGGCCGCCGCCCGGGTACGTATGAGCCTCGATACTATTCCGGAAGCCATGGTGTGCCTGAAAGCACAACTGACCGCGCTGGCGCTGGAAAAGCAGGCGCTGCTGGCAGATATCGCCGCTGGCTGTAGCCGTCATGGTGGCCGTCTGAGCATCATTGAGCAGCAGCAGAATGAACTGGAAGATCTTCTTCAGCAGCAGCAAGGGCGTTTCAGCAACGAAAAGGCGCTGGCACAGCAACTGATGGCCAGCCGCCAGGGCAACAGCCAGCAGGCAGAGATTGCGGTACTGCAACAGCAGCTGGCGCAGGCGCAGCAGGGTGATCTGCTGGTTCAGGTGGACGTGGACACCCGCACGGTTGCAAACGTGATTGCTGACTGGACCGGCGTGCCGCTCTCTTCATTAATGAAAGACGAGCAGACCGGACTGCTGACGCTGGAAAACGAAATTGGCAGCCGTGTCGTCGGTCAGGATGTTTCCCTTGAGGCCATCGCCCAGCGCCTGCGGGCAGCCAAAACCGGACTGACGTCAGAGAACGGCCCGCAGGGCGTGTTCCTGCTGGTCGGCCCGAGTGGTGTGGGTAAAACCGAAACCGCGCTGGCGCTGGCGGATGTGCTGTACGGCGGCGAGAAGTCACTCATCACTATCAACCTGTCGGAATACCAGGAACCGCATACCGTTTCTCAGCTGAAAGGCTCACCGCCGGGTTACGTCGGCTACGGCCAGGGCGGCATTCTCACCGAAGCGGTGCGCAAGCGTCCGTACAGCGTGGTGTTGCTGGATGAAGTAGAGAAAGCTCACCGCGACGTAATGAACCTGTTCTACCAGGTGTTCGACCGTGGCTTTATGCGCGACGGTGAAGGGCGTGAAATCGACTTCCGCAACACCGTTATTCTGATGACCTCGAACCTCGGCAGTGACCACCTGATGCAGCTGCTCGATGAGCAGCCGGACGCCACCGAAGGCGATCTGCACGAACTGCTGCGCCCGATATTGCGCGACCACTTCCAGCCGGCGCTGCTGGCCCGCTTCCAGACGGTGATTTACCGCCCGCTGAATGAAACGGCGATGCGCACCATCGTGGAAATGAAGCTCGCACAGGTCAGCAAGCGCTTACATCTTCATTACGGCCTGACCACGCACATTGATGAGAGCCTGTATGACGCGCTGACCGCCGCCTGCCTGCTGCCGGATACCGGGGCGCGTAATGCCGACAGTCTGCTCAACCAGCAAATCCTGCCGGTGCTGAGTCAGCAGCTGCTGACCTACATGGCTGCGAAACAGAAACCGCAGTGGTTACACCTTAGCTGGAGTGAGGAAGAGGGTATCGGGCTGGCGTTTGACCGTACACAAGGAGTGCACGCATGAGTGGTCAGCCTCCGATCAGATTCAGCCATAACCATCACCGGCTGGCGGTGAAGGGTTGCGAGGCAGAGCTTGACGTACTGGCGTTCGAGGGCGACGAGGCCCTGAGCACGCCGTTCAGCTACCGTATTGAATTCACCAGTCCGGATCATGCCATCAGCAAAGAAATGATGCTGATGAAAGCGGCCTCCCTGACGCTGCAGGCCCCGGTTGACCAGGGTTACGGCATTAAAGAGCAGCAGGCCGTGCGTACTCTTCAGGGGGTGGTGAGCGGCTTTGAGCGCCTCAGCACCTCAAAGGATGAAACCCGTTATGCCCTGACGCTCCAGCCACGCCTGGCGCTGCTTAACCGTTCGCACCAGAACGTCATTTATCAGGACATGTCGGTCCCGCAAATCGTCGAGAAAATTCTGCGCGAGCGTCACAGCATGCGCGGTCAGGATTTTCTGTTCTCGCTGAGCCAGGAGTACCCGCGCCGTGAGCAGGTGATGCAGTACGGCGAGGATGACCTGCACTTTATTACCCGCCTGTTGGGTGAGGTGGGTATCTGGTTCCGCTTTACCACTGATACGCGCCTGAACATCGACGTAGTGGCGTTTTACGACGGTCAGGACGGTTATGAGAAGGGCCTGACCTTACCCTCGGTTCCGCCGTCAGGCCAGCATTCTCAGGGCATAGACTCGGTCTGGGGGATGGCGTGCCATCACAGCGTGGTGCAGAAGCAGGTCAGCACCCGGGACTACAACTACCGCCAGGCCACGGAGGACATGAACGCGCGGGTGGATGCGACCCGCGGGGATACCACCACCTGTGGCGATGCCTATCACTATGCCGACAACTATCTGACCCCGGGCGTTGCTCACGACCGTAATCCGGCACCGGAGTCCGGGGCGTTTTATGCCCGTATTCGTCATGAGCGCTACCTGAACGGCCAGACGCAGGCCCGTGCCATCACCGGCTGTCCGACCCTCTCGCCGGGTCAGGTGCTCAAAGTCACCGGCGGCTAAGAAGTGGCAGAGGTGTTCGCGCAGGGCGTGGTCGTCACGGCGATGCACAGCCATGCGCGACGTGATGAGGACTTCAGCGTCAGCTTTGACGGTATCCCGGACAGCACTGATTTTTGTTTTCGCCCCGCGCCCGGCGCGCGCCCGGTGATGGCCGGCACATTGCCGGCACGCGTCACCAGTACCACCGAAAACGACACCTACGGCCATATCGATAAAGACGGGCGCTACCGCGTTCACATGATGTTTGACCGCGAAGACCGGGAAACGGGCTTTGAGAGCCTGTGGGTGCGGCAGTCCCGCCCGTATGCCGGCGACACTTACGGCCTGCACCTGCCGCTGCTGGCGGGCACGGAGTTGGCGATTGGCTTTGAGGACGGCAACCCGGACCGGCCGTACATCGCCGGCGTGCTGCACGACTCGGCGCACGGTGACCACGTCACCATCCGCAACTACAAACGCAACGTCCTGCGCACCCCGGCCAACAACAAAATCCGCCTCGACGACGAGCGCGGGAAAGAGCACATCAAGGTCAGTACGGAGTACGGTGGCAAGAGCCAGCTGAATTTGGGTCACCTGGTCGACAGCGAAAAGCAGAAGCGCGGCGAGGGCTTTGAACTGCGTACCGACTCGTGGGGCGCGATACGGGCGCAGAAGGGGCTGTTCATCACGGCGGACGGCCAGGCGCAGGCGCAGGGGGAAGTGCTGGAGATGGCACCGGCCATCAGCCTGCTAAAAGGGGCTCTGAACCAGATAATCGAGTGGGGGAGCATAACCAGTGCCCATCACAACTTTTCGCCGGATGCCGATTCGCTGAGGGAATTCGTCAACGGAGCAGAAAATCTGAAAGAGGCCGCCTTATTAATAGCGGCACCAAAAGGAATAGCTGCCGTGACACCTGAAAGTACGATAATGCACAGTGGAAAAGGTCTTTACCTGCAAAGTCTGGGTGAGGTCAATATAGCTACGGCACAACGTCATTCTGTCAATGCCAGCAAAGCGATTTCGATGTTGGCTCAGCAGGAAGGAGTACGGCTTGTTTCTGCAAAAGGCCCGATGACTTTTGAATCACACGCAGACACTCTATCCCTGACTTCTCTGAAAGACGTGACTGTGCAGTCCACTCAGGGCCATCTGCAGCTTACGGCGAAAAACGGTATCACGCTTAGCTGTGGCGGAGCGTATATACGGCTTTCGCCGCAGGGAGAGATTCATATTCACGGGCCTGGCCTGCTGAGCCTGAAGGGCCAGCACGAAATGCTCGGACCGCAGAGCGAAGACTTTCCGATGCCGGAACTTCCATCCTCTGTCTGTAAGGAGTGCCTGAAAAGGGCGCAGGAGATGGCTAAAGGATTTGTGCCAAGGGAGAGTTAACAAGTGCAGAATGAATACTCTGATGCCTGGTTAGAGGGGGCTAAACGGCTTTGCCAGCAGATTGGGCAGAACTATATCGATGTCATTGTTGATCAGTGCAGTGTGGATTACTCCGTGATCCCTGCGTTATCTGGCTTTTCACCGCAGATTAAATGGCAGTCTCTCTATAAGGATTTGCCTGAGGATATTTATCCCGAGGACGCACCGTTGCTGATGCGGATTATGTTTAACGATTTGCAACAATGGAACTGGCTTCAGGCGCTGGCAAAAGAGATGTCCTCAACGGCGCCTTTACTGATCTTATGTTCTCTTTGGCCATTATCCAGATTGGGAGAATGGCTGACTCAAATCACTAATGCCCGGCAAGAAGGACGGGAAGGGATTTTTCGTTTTTGGGATACTCGTATTTTTTCATATTTTTTTACGGATATTCTGAATGCTGAGCAGCAGGAACAACTGAAATACCCTGCATTGTTCTGGGGGTGGCAGGATCTTGATGGACAATCGGCACTGCTGGCGGGGAGGGGAAGTATCCCGAAACGCGACGAGGCTGCCCAACAGCTCGATTTCAGTGATAGTCAGTATGAAAAATTTATGTGCTTATGTGATGCAAAACGTTTTTTAGCTCAGCAGTTGCCAATAATAAGTACTTTCTCCTCCAAAGAGACCCAATTCAAAGCCTGTTTTGAAGGCATGGTGGGTAATGACTCCAACTTATTGATAGTGTTTTATGTTCAGATAATGCCCGATGACTTTGTCATGCAGCTCCACCGATTTTGAGAACGACAGCGA
>NZ_JBNPYB010000013.1:0-95213 GCF_050432985.1 Pantoea sp. AN62
TTGGTCGGAAAAACGCTTCTTCATGGGGATGTCCTCATGTGGCTTATGAAGACATTACTAACATCGGGGTGTACTAATCAACGGGGAGCAGGTCAATCATAGAGTTTAAGGGGGGTCTCTATGGTGCTGGTGAGCTTGGACTGACAGGGGGGTTTTATCTGTCTGGTTGACCAGTTAGGTCATTAAGACCATCTTAAAGATAAACTTTAGATAAAGCCTAAAGACTCTTTAAGACCTTAAAGACCCTATAGTTCCTCCTTTCCTTATTGTTAATCACTAACAATAAATATAGATATCTTAAAGAGGAACTTAAAGAACTTAAGACTCTTTAAGATGAGCATAGCTTAAAGAGACTCTATAGGATTCCTTAGGACCTCCTGTAGCGACTATCCTAAAGACTCTTTATGCACTCCTAAAGACCAAACGTAGGTTCGATAGGCTCTCCTAAAGCTCTGCTCATGGAAGGGTGATAATCATATATCAACCCTGACCATAAAGACCATCTCACGGTCTCTCAATCAATCCACAAGCCTCTTTATGTCTGCTCCTTGCCACTACCAATAGGGTCTCATTGTCCCTCTTGTGGTTGGCTGTGGGTGAGACAGGGAGCACACATAAGGAAGAACTCAATGAATACTAAACGCTGTTCAAAATGTAAGACCTATAAGCCTGTCTCTGAGTTTCACTCTAATGGCCCCGGTAAGCTCCGCTCAGCCTGTAAGTGCTGTGAGAGCGCTCGTGACAAGGTTAGGCATCCCCGTAAAGGAAGATTCACCGCTATTCCTAAAGCTGACACTAAAGGAGAGGCTGACAGGTTAGCTTCTGCCTTTAGGCTCTGGGAACGCTCACAGAATCTATTTGATGGACGCTTTGAGATTGACCCTGAGTCTGATTGCTGGAACTGGTTAGGATGCCGTGACGCGGCTGGTTATGGTGTGATGGTTAATTCCTTGACCACTGAGACCTCAGCCCACCGGGCTATAATGGCTCACTTAGGTCACTCCCTTGATGGTCTCCATGTCCACCATGATTGTCATAATCGTAAGTGTATTAATCCATCTCACCTTATGGTGTTGACTCCTGAGGAACACTCAGAGATTCACGGTAAGGAATGGTCTAACGGTCATGACATTGGCCCAGCTCTACCCAAGAACACTACCAAGGCATACATGATGGCTCGACAGGCCGTCACTGAGTATCTTCAGGCGCTCCCTGAGCCTGCTCTGGTGATTCCTAAAGCCAGACCTAACCAGTTCCAAGCGACTACCGCTAAGGCTCTCAGAATGTCCACTATGAGCCGTATCACCGGTATCTCTGGGTATCTGGTAGCTGAGGTTGTCCGTAAGATGAAACTCTATGAGTTTCTCCGGGACTCTGTGACTGTGGGTGATAATTAATGATAATCCTTTGGAGTCTTGAGGCTCCTTAGGTTCCCCCTTTAGCACAGACCTCAGCGGCGTGTTTACCCATCTTAATAATGAACAGTGAGCAAAGTACCCCGTAGGCCCTCTGTAACTGTTACGTTATAACATTATGGTCGGCCTAAAGTGACACAAGGTTGACATAAAGAGCTTGCCTCAATACCGCTGAGAGCCTTATCCTGAGGGTCCTCACTAAGATTATCTGCCTGCTGTTAGCCATTAAGCTAACGCTCCGTCCTTCTGAGACGTCTTGACATGAAGGACTCCGTTAACAAATAAGCCGGTCCTGGTCGGCGGACACGGCATGGTTAGCTATTCTATATGATCGATGGGCTGTGATACGACTCACATTGTAAATGTGATGTTAATTATTTTGTTGTGTATCTTGTTCCCGAATGGCGTGCTTTTCGTAACGCGACGCTTTCAACGCCTGTTTAACGCGTTTGAGGTTTTCCCGGAAAGGCGTCCCGCGTTCCAGGGTAAAACCGGTCGCCAACACATCGATCACGGTCAACTGCGCCAGGCGCGACACCATCGGTAGATAGACATCAGTGTCTTCCGGCACATCAAGCACTAAAGCCAGCGCGGCTTCTTCGGCAAGGGGCGAATCGGGAGAGGTGATGGCAATAACGGTGGAACCGTTTACACGGGCCAGGCGAGCCAGTTCTACCATATTTTTTGTGCGGCCAGTATGTGAAATGAGAACAAAAACGTCACCGGCTCGACTATTTATACAACTCATGCGCTGGATCACAATATCGTCCGACCAGATGACCGGTAAATCAAAGCGCAGAAATTTGGTGAAGGCATCATGCGCCACCACCGCCGAGGCTCCAAGGCCAAAAAACGCCAGTTTACTGGCACCGGTCAGCAGCGTCACCGCCTGATGCAGGCGTTCGGTATCCAGTTGGTCGCGTACCTGCTGCAAACCAGCCAGCGCCGAATCGAAGATTTTGTGGCTGTAGTTCTCAACGTTGTCGTGCTGCTCCACGCCACGGCTGACCCAGTTGCTGCCTTTTACCAGACTCTGCGCCAGTTGCAGTTTGAAGTCGGGAAAGCCGCGAGCCCCCAGCCGGTGACAGAAGCGGTTGACCGTGGGTTCGCTCACGCCCGCTGCGCGCGCGAGGGTGGCGATGCTGGAATGCATAGCGGCCTGTGGCGCAGCCAGAATCTGCGCGGCGACTTTTTGTTCCGCTTTACTCAGCGCAGCCTGCTGCGCCTCAATCTTTTCCAGCATATTCATAAGTGGATGACCATTATCACTTTTATCAATTTCAATTATTGCTGTCGTCGGCAGCCATTAACAGAGACTATATCGCGTTAGCGCCGGTCGGGCGCAAGGCCGGATAAGTCGGGTGCGGCTTTTTTTGGCATACTTTGACGGCGGCCGGATTTTCGCTGACAACATCAGACACAGAAAAAAAGCTGAAATACGCACGTGTCATCACACGCGCTGAGGCTATCCGGTACAGAGTTAATGCGGTTGACCCGGCGAGTCGGTTTACCTGGCGCGGGGAAAAAAGTACATTGTGCTGAAAGAAAATAACAACCTGGACCCGGTGGCAGAGGATGCATCACCATCGGATTATCCTGCAACGAGGAGAGGAAAATGGCGGTTACACAAACAGCCCAGGCATGCGATCTGGTGATTTTCGGTGCCAAAGGCGATCTTGCACGCCGTAAACTGTTGCCTTCACTGTATCAGTTAGAAAAAGCGGGTCAGATCCACGAAGAGACCCGCATCATTGGCGTAGGCCGTGCCGAGTGGGACAAAGCGGAATACACCAAAGTGGTACGTGAAGCGCTGGAAACCTTCATGAAGGAGAAGATTGACGAAGCGCTGTGGGATAAGCTCAGCGGTCGTCTCGACTTCTGCAACCTCGATGTCAACGACACCACGCACTTCCCGAAACTGGGCAAGATGCTGGATCAGAAAAAACGCACCACCATCAATTATTTTGCTATGCCACCCAGCACCTTCGGTGCCATCTGTCAGGGTTTGGGTACTGCGAAGCTGAATGCCAAACCGGCGCGCGTGGTAATGGAGAAGCCGCTCGGCACCTCTCTGGAAACCTCACAGGAAATTAACGACAGCGTCGGCGAATATTTCGATGAGAGCCAGGTGTTCCGTATTGACCACTATCTGGGCAAAGAGACGGTACTGAATCTGCTGGCGCTGCGCTTTGCCAACTCGATTTTCGTCAATAACTGGGATAACCGCACCATCGACCACGTACAGATCACCGTGGCGGAAGAGGTGGGCATTGAAGGTCGCTGGGGTTACTTCGACAAAGCGGGCCAGATGCGTGACATGATCCAGAACCACCTGCTGCAAATTCTGACCATGATCGCCATGTCACCACCTTCTGATCTCAGCGCTGACAGCATCCGTGATGAGAAAGTGAAGGTTTTGCGTTCACTGCGCCGTATCGATCAGACCAACGTGCGTGAGAAAACCGTACGTGGCCAGTACACCGCCGGCTTCGTGCAGGGCAAAAAAGTGCCGGGCTACCTGGAAGAAGAGGGCGCGAACAAATCGAGCGCCACTGAAACTTTCGTCGCCATCCGCGTGGATATCGACAACTGGCGCTGGGCAGGCGTGCCGTTCTATCTGCGTACCGGTAAGCGCTTACCGACCAAATGTTCAGAAGTGGTGGTCTACTTCAAAAACCCTGAGATGAACCTGTTCAAAGATTCCTACTCAGAACTGCCACAGAACAAGCTGACCATTCGTCTGCAGCCGGACGAAGGGGTGGATATCGAAATCCTGAACAAAGTGCCAGGCCTCGACCACAAGCATAAGCTGCAGACCACCAAACTCGATCTGAGCTACTCCGAAACCTTCAACCAGTCACATCTGGCCGATGCGTATGAACGCCTGCTGCTGGAAAGCATGCGCGGTATTCAGGCGCTGTTTGTCCGTCGTGATGAAGTCGAAGCGGCCTGGACCTATGTCGATTCGATCATTGAAGCGTGGGCGGCGGATGGCGATTCCTCCAAACCGTATCAGGCCGGCACCTGGGGCCCGGTTGCCTCGGTGGCGATGATCACCCGCGATGGTCGTTCGTGGAACGAGTTTGAATAACTGAACGTTTAAGGCCCGCACCGTGCGGGCCTTTTTTTTGTCCGGCGCAATTCTGGAAAAGTGAACTGGCGTTTCAAAAATCGTTTGAGGCGATAGACGCTCAGGAACCGGATCATGTATGGTAGTGGCGCAATTACAGGGCAGGAGCCGATGCTCCATGACCGGGCCGCTAATCCCGGTGTTATCAAGCAAGGGGAAGTGATGAAAAACTGGAAAACGAGTGCCGAACAGATTCTGACCACCGGACCGGTCGTGCCGGTGATCGTAGTAAACAAGCTGGAACACGCGGTGCCGATGGCCAAAGCGCTGGTCGCGGGCGGCGTCAGGGTGCTGGAAGTGACGCTGCGAACCCCGGTGGCGATGGATGCACTGCGCGCGATGATCAAAGAGGTGCCGGAGGCGATTGTGGGTGCCGGTACGGTGATCAATCCACAGCAGTTGCAGGAAGTGACCGATGCGGGCGCGCAGTTTATCATCAGCCCCGGCGTCACCGAATCATTACTGAAAGCCGCCGTGGAAGGGCCGGTTCCGTTAATTCCTGGCATCAGCACCGTTTCTGAACTGATGACCGGCATGGATTACGGCCTGCGTGAATTCAAATTCTTCCCAGCGGAAGCCAACGGTGGCGTGAAAGCGCTGCAGGCGATTGGCGGACCTTTCCCGCAGGTACGTTTCTGTCCGACCGGTGGCATTTCTCCGGCCAACTACCGTGACTATCTGGCGCTGAAAAGCGTGCTGTGTATTGGCGGGTCTTGGCTGGTGCCAAACGATGCGCTGGAAACCGGCGACTGGGATCGGATTACCCGACTGGCGCGTGAGGCGGTGGAAGGGGCGAAGTAATAGCAGGCGGTGAGCACGGGCTCACCGCCGTGATTTTATCCCTCGACCGTCACCGCAGCTGCGCTGGCAACGGCGCGCGCAATCGCCTGATCGGTGGTCTCACCGCTGGCCAGCGCCACGCCTAACCGACGCTGACCGCTGATCTCCGGTTTGCCGAACAGGCGCAGTTGCAGACCAGCCCCCAGCGCCGCATCGACATTCACGAATTGCACATTCTGGCTGGTAAGCTGCGGCAGGATCACTGCCGATGCAGCAGGGCCATACTGGCGGATGCCGCCAATCGGTAAGCCAAGGAAAGCGCGCACGTGCAGCGCAAACTCCGACAGATCCTGCGAAATCAGGGTGACCATACCGGTATCATGCGGACGCGGCGACACTTCGCTGAACACCACCTCATCGCCGCAGATGAACAGCTCAACGCCAAACAGACCGTAGCCGCCCAGCGCCTTCACCACCTGAGCCGCAATGGCCTGCGCCCGCTGCAGTGCCAGATCGCTCATCTGCTGCGGCTGCCAGGATTCACGGTAATCGCCGTCTTCCTGACGATGACCAATCGGCGCGCAGAAATGAATGCCATCGACTGCACTGATGGTCAGCAGGGTAATTTCAAAATCAAACGCCACCACCCCTTCGACGATGACCCGACCGGCACCGGCACGACCGCCTTGCTGCGCATATTCCCATGCACGGTCCAGCTGACTGGCATCGCGGATAAAGCTCTGGCCTTTGCCGGATGAACTCATCACCGGTTTTACGATGCAGGGAAAACCGATCTCTGCGGCAGCCTGATCGAAACGCGCTTTACTGTCGGCGAAGCGGTAACGGGAGGTCGGCAGCGACAGCTCTTCGGCTGCCAGACGGCGAATGCCTTCGCGGTTCATGGTCAGCTGCGCGGCGCGTGCGGTTGGCACCACACGCTGGCCTTGCTGTTCCAGCTCAACCAGTTTATCGGTGGCGATGGCTTCGATTTCCGGCACCACGAAGTCAGGCTTCTCCTGGGCGATCAGCGCGGCCAGCGCGTCGCCATCCAGCATGTTGATCACATGGCGGCGATGCGCCACGTGCATCGCCGGGGCATCGGCATAGCGATCGACAGCAATCACTTCCACACCCAGACGCTGACACTCCAGCGCCACTTCTTTACCCAGTTCACCTGAACCTAATAACATCACGCGCGTGGCCGCAGGGCGCAGCGCTGTTCCGAGAGTCGTCATAAATTCACCTAAGCAGTCAAAATGCGCGCGCAGTATAAACGAAAACGTTTGCGTTCTCATCTTTCCTGCCCGCTGGCGGCTGTTTTGCCGTACTTTTCCCGCTCTGACGTTTCCTGACATCTTTTTCGTCAGGATGGCTGACTACCATCTAAAACAGGAGTGGAAGATGAATAACTGGTTACAACAGATTCAGTCGGTACTGGCAAAGAAGGGCGGTAATAGTCAGTCCGGGGGCGGCTTAAGCGATATGCTGGCGCCGGGTGCCTTAGGTGGGCTGGCGGGTATGCTGATTTCCAGTAAATCGTCGCGCAAACTGTTAACCCGGTATGGCGGCAAAGCGCTGATTATTGGCGGTGGTGCCGCCGCCGGCGCGCTGCTGTGGAATAAATACAAACAGCGGGTGCGTGAAACCCACCAGGATGAGCCTGACTTTGGCGTGGCGCAGACGCCGGTCGACTTGCGGGCGGAGCGTCTGGTGACTGCGCTGGTGTTTGCTGCAAAGAGCGACGGTCATATCGACGATCAGGAACGTGCGGCGATTGAGCAGAATATTCAGCAGTCCGGCTATGGCAAAGATGCCGAACAGCTGATTCAGAAAGCGATGAGCCGCCCGCTCGATCCGCAGTGGCTGGCGGCTGGCGTCAAGAATGAAGAAGAGGCGCTGGAACTCTACTTCCTGAGCTGCGCCGCGATTGACGTCGACCATTTTATGGAACGCAGCTACCTGTCGGCGCTCGGCGACGCGCTTAAAATCCCGCAGGATGTCCGTGACGGCATCCAGCAGGATATCGTGGCGGAGAAGGCCCGCTTGCCCGCCAGTTAATCCTCACTGGCCACTTCCGGTGGCCAGCTTGTTGTTTCCGTACCAGCTGATGCTTGGCTTCCTGCGCCTTTGGTGCCACGCTTACAGATCATTACTTTCACGGAGACGGATGTCATGAAAGCACCCATCGCAAAAAAAATACCGCATGAGATGACGCTGCATGGTGAAACGCGCGTCGATAACTACTACTGGCTACGCGACGACAAACGTGAAGATAACGAAGTACTTGATTACCTGCGGGCTGAAAATAACTATGGCCGCAAAATCATGTCGACTCAGCAACCGCTGCAGGAACGGGTGCTGAAGGAGATCATTGACCGTCTGCCGCCGGAAGACCATTCGGTGCCCTATGTGAAGAACGGGTATCGTTATCAGAGTCGCTATCAGAGCGGCAATGAATATCCGGCTTATTATCGCCAGCCCGCTGCCAGCGAGGTGACTGATGAGTGGACGCTGCTGCTTGATGCCAATCAGCGTGCCTCCCACAGTGAGTTCTATACCATGGGCGCACTGCACATCAGCCCGGATAATCAGGTAATGGCGCTGGCCGAAGATTTCCTGTCACGGCGACAATATGGCATCCGCTTCCGCAATCTGCAGAGCGGTAGCTGGTATCCCGAAGTGCTGAGTAACGCCTCATCCAGCTTCGCCTGGGGCAACGACTCCCGCACCGTCTACTATGTCCAGAAACATCCGCAGACGCTGCTCTCTTATCAGGTATGGCGGCATGAGCTGGGTACGCCGCAGTCCGACGACCAGCTGGTGTATGAAGAGCGGGATGATACCTTTCACCTCAGCGTGCATAAAACCACCTCTAAGCAGTTCATCCTGATTGCGCTGTTCAGCACCACCACCAGCGAAATCCAGCTGATTGACGCTAACTTCCCGGACGCGCAGCCGCATGTGTTCCTGCCGCGTCGCCGCGATCATGAATACAGCCTCGATCACTACGATCATCAGTTCTTTATCCGGTCGAACCGTGACGGCAAGAACTTCGGGCTTTATCGCACCCGTTATCTGGCAGAATCCCGCTGGGAGACGCTGATCCCGGCGCGCGATCATGTGGTAATGGAAGATTTCCAGCTGTTCCGCGACTGGCTGGTGGTGGAGGAGCGACAGCGCGGGCTGACCAGCCTGCGGCAGATCAACTGGGCCAGCGGCGAAAACAGCGGCATTGCCTTTGACGATCCGACCTATGTCACCTGGCTGGCCTACAACCCGACGCCACGCACCAGTAAACTGCGCTACGGCTACTCCTCAATGACCACTCCGACCACGTTGTTTGAGCTGGATATGGATACCGGCGAGCGCCGCATCCTCAAGCAGAGCGCGGTCAAAGGCTTCAATGCGGACGATTATAAAAGTGAGCATCACTGGATTAAAGTCACTGATGGTACGGAAGTGCCGGTCTCGCTGGTCTATAACCGCAAATATTATCAGCCTGGTCAGAACCCGATGCTGGTATATGGCTACGGGGCCTACGGCAGCAGCATGGACGCCGATTTCAGCGTCAGCCGCCTCAGCCTGCTGGATCGCGGCTTTGTCTATGCGCTGGTCCAGGTACGCGGCGGCGGCGAGTTAGGCCAGCAATGGTACGACGCGGGTCGCCTGCTGAATAAGATGAACAGCTTTACCGATTTTATCGACGTGACTAACGCGCTGGTGGCGCGTGGATTCGGTCATCCTGAACGACTCTACGCAATGGGCGGCAGCGCCGGTGGTCTGCTGATGGGCGCGGTGATCAACATGGCACCGCAGCGGTTCCATGGCGTGGTGGCACAGGTACCGTTTGTCGATGTGGTGACGACCATGCTGGATGAGTCGATTCCGCTGACCACCGGTGAATATGACGAGTGGGGCAACCCTGAACAGGCGGAATATTATCACTACATCCGCCAGTACAGCCCCTACGACAACATTGAAGCCAAAGCCTATCCACATCTGCTGGTGACCACCGGTCTGCACGACTCGCAGGTGCAGTACTGGGAACCGGCCAAATGGGTGGCGAAGCTGAGATCGCTGAAAACCGATAATAACCTGCTGCTGCTGTGTACCGACATGGATGCCGGCCACGGCGGCAAGTCCGGCCGCTATAAAGCCTATGAAGGGGTGGCGATGGAGTACACCTTTATTCTCGGACTGGCGCAGGGCACGCTACCCCCGGCCGAAGATTACTGAGACTCACTAAGATATTTACGCAGCGCCTGCCGCAATGGCGGGCGCAAATCGGTCACGTTATCCAGCATCCATTTCAGGTAGCCCGGATCTTTACGGGCGATCACCGCAATCGCCTGGCCGCGGTATTTGCCGAACGGCAGAATATCGTCGCGCTGGGCCGCCGGTTGCGAACGCACAATCATTTCGGAGGCGCTCCAGCCCGAGGTCTCCATGATGCGAATCAACAGCGCGGCAGTGACATAACAGTCATACAGCGCGCGGTGCGCATGCAAATCCGCAGGTGGCGTCACGTCCAGCTTCAGCGAGTGCCGCAGCGCCTGGTTGCCATATTTAATCCCCGGCCACAGCTGACGCGCCAGCTGCATGGTGCAGATCCACTCTCCGTACATCTCCGGCAGCATGCGACGGTCAAAGCTGGCGTTATGCGCCACGTAGAAAGCACTGCCGTGGTAGCGCGAGATCGCCTGTTCGATGGTCGGCTTGTCGGCCACCATCGCTTCGGTAATGCGATGCACCGCCATCGCCTGACGGCTGATAGGGCGGTCGGGCAGGATCAGGTCGCTCATCGGATTGACTATCTGGCCGTTAATCACGTCGACCGAGGCCACTTCTACCACGCCGCCCTGCAGGCCGCAGGTTTCGGTATCAATTACGCGTAATATCATTATTTCATCTTCGGTTCATAAGGCAGACGCGACAGGCTGAGTGAGGCCTGGCGATAGTGCATCAGACGCTGGCGAAACCAGTCGCGCAGGGCTTCTGGCTGTTCCTGTGCGACCATCTCTGCGACCACCGGCATGTTATAGCGCTCTTTAAACGCCACGCCCGCTGCCGCCAGATCGACATTGATTTTGTCTTTCTCTTCACGGGATAGCTGGGCAAGGTTATGGCTCATAGTGTTCTCCTGATGATGTGGGGCAAAAGTAATGTTTTCGCCGGTCTGAATCAAGGGTTAAGGATCGCATCGCTGGCCTCGACACCACAAATAGAGCAGCGTATCCTTTCGCCACGTTTGTCGCGTCAACGGTTGTTAAAAGGATGATCTTATGCAGAAAAAACCGGTTTCCCGCATGATGATTGCGCTGGTGGCGGCCGCAGGCCTTGCCTTCAGTCAGTCTGCGCTGGCACATGCGCATCTTCAGTCATCAAACCCGGCGGCTGACGCGCAGGTGACCGATTCAACGGCTGCGCTGACGCTCAATTTTAGCGAAGATATCGAGGCGGCATTCAGCGGCGTCACCTTGCTGGATGCGGCCCAACAGCCGGTAGCAACCGGCAAAGCGCACGTTGAGTCAAAGCACGCCAGTCGTCTGATTGTCGATCTGCCTAAGCCGCTTAATGCTGGCAGTTACCAGGTTAACTGGCATGTGCTGTCGGTCGATGGGCATAAAACCTCAGGAAGCTACCGCTTCAGCGTGAAATAATCGTGGTGGACTCCGTCTGGGTGATGCTGCGCGGGTTGCATTTTGCCGCCCTGATGCTGCTGACCGCCAGCGCATGTTATTGCGCGCTGCTGGCACCGGCGCGCTATCGTCCACGGCTGACGATCTGCTTAAATCCGTTATTGCAATGGAGCGCGTGGCTGGCACTGCTGAGTGCACTGGCGATGCTGGCCTGCCAGAACGTATTAATGAGCGGCGACAGTGCCAATCTGGCCGATAGCGCGGTCTGGCTGGCGGTACTCGGCACCCGCTTTGGCGCAGTGTGGCAGTGGGAGATGCTGTTCGGCGTCTTTGCTGTCGCAGGGCTATGGCTGAAGGGACGGTTACGAGCGCAGACACTGCTGCTGGCGGGGGTGCTGCAACTGGCCGCTCTGGCCTTAACCGGACACGCGGCGATGCGCGAAGGCTGGCCCGGCGCACTGCAGCAGATCAGTCAGGCGTTACATCTGACGGGCGCGGCGTTCTGGGCTGGCGGTTTATTACCGCTGCTGCTGTTGATGCGTGAAGCTCGCCAGATCGATCGCCGTACAGACGCTATCCGCACCATGATGCGTTTTTCCCGTTATGGTCATCTGGCCGTGGCGTTAACCCTGCTGACCGGGATGATCAACAGCCTGCTGATCCTCGGCTGGCCGCTGGCGTGGCCCGATTCACGTTACGTGGCTTTATTGCTGTGGAAAGTATTGCTGGTGGCATTGATGGTGCTGGTGGCGCTGATTAACCGTTACTGGCTGGTGCCACGCTTCCGTCTGGCGGGCAGTGGGACGCAGCAAAAATTTATCCGCATGACCCAGCTTGAACTGCTGCTGGCATGTGGAGTGGTTGGGCTGGTCAGCGTTTTTGCCACGCTGTCGCCAGCCTGAATATTATTAAGAAATGCGTAAAGGTAAGTTATGTTGCTGAAGAAAGTGATTCCCGCAGTCCTGTTGTTATCCGTATGCGGCCAGGCGCTGGCGGCGCAGATCATTACCGTCAGCCGCTTTGAAATCGGCAAAGACAAGTGGCCGTTTAACCGCGAAGAGGTGATGCTGACCTGTGAGAAAGACGGTTCACTGTTTGCCATTAACCCCAGCACCCTGATGCAGTATCCGTTGAATGATAAAGCGGATCAGCTGTTCAAAACCAAGCAGGTGAAGGCACAACCGATCAGCGTGATTCAGAGCGAAGATAAAGCCAATCCAGGCCATATGATGAGCCTGCAGCCGATCATTGAGCGTACCCAGGCGCTGTGCGGTAAATAAACCCGCCGGGTGCAGTGCTGCGCTGCACCCGAATTCTGCTGTTTTCTGCCGTTGCGATCACAAACTGTTTCAGTTTCCGGCCCTCAGCCTCGCGTTAACTGGCAAAACCTCTGCGCTGTTCTAATCTTAACTTGCAAGGCGAAACCGCCTGCAAGAATGCCAACTTTTAGCGCACGGCTCCCTGAGAGCCATTTCCCTGGACCGAATATAGGAATCGTATTCGGTCTTTTTTTGTCTGGTGTTTCGCAATAATTAATTTAGTAAAATCAAGTAGTTAATCTCATACTGCTGCCTTCTGTTCTACTCTGCCGGAACCTGTGCCGCCTTAATTCAGCGTATATTCAACAGCTGCTGATCGGGTTTATGACTGATAGGCGCAGAAGTTCTGCGCGTTAATCAATCACAAGCAGCTTTACCTGAACAACCCCTCAACGCCGCCACTCTCAGCCCGCCAGCAAACTTGTGATCACTGGCGTTTGGCTTATCCTTAAGGCTTAATCAAAGGGAGGTATGTTTATGAAGGCTGCAATTGCTACGCGTGAGCACCAGGTTGATGTTGTAGAGAAAACTCTGCGCCCGCTGAAAAATGGCGAGGCACGGTTGCGGATGGAGTGCTGCGGAGTTTGCCATACCGATCTGCACGTCAAGAACGGTGATTTTGGCGATAAAACGGGCGTGACGCTCGGGCATGAGGGTATTGGTATCGTTGAGGAAGTGGCGCCCGATGTCACCTCGCTTAAGCCGGGCGATCGCGCCAGCGTGGCGTGGTTCTTCAAAGGCTGCGGCCACTGCGAATACTGTAATTCAGGAAATGAAACACTCTGTCGCGATGTGGTGAATGCCGGCTATACCGTTGACGGCGGCATGGCTGAAGAGTGCATTGTGGTAGCGGATTATTCGGTTAAAGTGCCTGAAGGTCTTGACCCTTACGCCGCCAGCAGTGTTACCTGCGCTGGCGTCACCACCTATAAGGCAGTGAAAGTTTCAGAGGTTAAACCGGGTCAGTGGATTGCGATCTACGGCCTCGGCGGATTGGGCAACCTCGCATTACAGTACGCGAAGAATGTTTTTAACGCCAAAGTGATCGCCATCGATATCAGCGATGGTCAGCTTGAACTGGCGAAACAGATGGGTGCCGATCTGGTGGTTAACTCCGCTACTGAAGATGCGGCCGCAATCATTCAGGAAAAAACCGGTGGCGCACATGCAGCGGTAGTCACTGCCGTTGCCAAAGCGGCATTTAACTCGGCCGTGGACGCGGTCAGAGCCGGTGGTCGGGTGGTGGCTGTCGGGCTGCCGCCTGAAGAGATGAGCCTGAATATTCCGCGACTGGTACTTGATGGCATTCAGGTGGTCGGCTCGCTGGTCGGAACGCGTAACGATCTGGCCGAAGCTTTCCAGTTTGCTGCTGAAGGAAAAGTGGTGCCTAAAGTCACCAAAAGGAAGATCGGCGAGATCAATACCATCTTTGATGAGATGATTCAGGGAACAATTCGCGGAAGAATGGTGATCGACTTTACCAATCAGTCCGCCTAATCAGCACCAGCAATCCCGAATTTAAGCCCGCGCTGTGCGGGCTTTTTTACGCCTGGAGCGTGATAACGCAGGGCCGGGCAGTCATCCATCAAACCTCATCAGCCTCATCAGTAACCTTCAATGATTAATAAGTTCTGCTTTATGTTTCCTGATGTGTCTCTGACTTGCACTTTACCGGTAACATTATAATGTGAAGGGGAAGTAACTAATACACGCAACGCAAAGAGGGATATTTATGGCGAAACATCATTGGTTCAAAAGCCTTGAAATAACAGCAATTGTGCTGTCATGCTGGTGCTGGCATACCTTGCGGTCACTGGTGTTTTATCATCGACCGGGTTCGATCACTCATGGCCGTATCCGACTAAGTAACAGAGCTTTGCACCAGGGAAACTCGTCTTCTGATAAATATAATCAATCAAATGCCCGTTGCGAGGCACACTGTCAGAACACAAAATAATCAGCAAGGTGTTATCAGCAGGGTTTGCTCATTAACAAGGGTACCGAATCCGATCGGCAGCACTGCAGCTGCCCGTCAGCCAGAAAAAACCCCGCCGCAGCGAGGTTAATTCATCAGGCCGGTTTACACCAGGCTGACGGAGAGCAGGGTAATCTCTTCGGTTTGCAGCTCCATGTTCTTCTTAATCTCAAACATATACGCCTCCAGCGCCTCTTCAACCTCATGGCCTTCAATGAAAGCATGCGCGGTTACGTGATCCTCACCTTTTGGCTTAATCACATATGAAACGAACCACTTCTTATTCTGCATAATCGTCCTCTGTCTCAAGATTAAAATGTGCCACTTATTCCAGCTGGACTGCATACAGCTGCAGCCCGCTAATCGATAGGCGCCGGATGCAGCAGATCGATCACATCATCGATTTCATTGCTGGCCGCATGGCGATCCAGCGCTACAGCGTAATAGCGCCCCTTACAGTAGTGCCGGGTTACGGCAACCCGATGACCGGTATCACCGTCCGCTTCACCGCCGCTAGCGGTGCGCAGGTGCGGTGGGATCACCAGCTCAGTTTCCAACTCATCAGCCTCGATAATCAGATGACCACCGTCGCTGGAAAGCAGCAGGTGCTGAACGCTCATAGTCTCTCCTTTGTTGATCTGTCATGGGGTATCGGGAAAAGTGTAGCGCAAGGCTGCCAGGGTGCGGCGAGTGCAGACGCGGGCCGGGCTTCAGGCAAAAAAAAAGCCCCGCAGAGGGGGCTTGATGCAGATGCGATTCAATAGCGATTAGCCTGCCTGGTTCGCCAGCTTAGGTTTCAGAACGCGTTTGCCGATCTGAATACCGGGCTTCTCAACATATTTATACAGCAGCGACGCCAGCGCGTAGGTCACCGGAATAGCAGTAACGCAGACGGTCAGGAAACGCACCAGATCGCTTTTGAATTCGATGTCGGTATGGGTGAGCAGCAGGGCGATCAGCGGGATCACAATCAGCAGGTGCAGCAGGTAAACCGAAAACGACACGTCGCCCAGCCAGGTGCTCAGACGGTTATTCAGCAGCTTACGCGGCAGCATAATCAGTCGTGCCATCAGGCTGTTTTCCTGATATTGCCACAGGATGGCGGTCATCCCGACGATCATCAGCGCTTCCATAATCACCTGCAGCTTAATCGCTTCCAGTCCTATCGCCACGCTGGCGACCGGGCCCAGTAGCGCATAAGCCACGTAGAGCAGCGATTTACGGCGAATCGCTTCGGCCAGCAACATACCCGAGAGGAACATGTTGAGCTTAATCAGGATCATCGACGGCATCTCGAAGGCTTCATAATAATCCGCCAGCAGATAACGTCCGGCGCAGCACAGCGCCATAATGCCAATCAGCGAAGCTGCATAGCCAAAGCGCAGCGTCACCAGCATGATGAACGGGAACAGCAGGTAGAACTGCATTTCCAGCCCAATACTCCAGTCTGGCAGCACGGTATTGAAGCCATACTCCGGCAACAGGCCAAACAGGAAACTGAAGTGGGTGAGAATATTGGTCAGGGACTGGTCGGTGTAACGCGATGACTCAGTCGCGGTGCCGGAGTAGAAATGGGCAATGGTGTCACGCATTTCGCCAAACCACGGGCCGTAAAACAGGGCGATGATTAACAGCAGATAGTAGAGCGGCGCGATGCGGAAGAAGCGTCGGATCCAGAACTTCTTAATGGTCTCTGTGCTCTGCCACGGCTCTTTCTGCTGACGCTCGACGTAGTTTTTCGCCATCAGATAACCCGATAACAGAATAAACAGATCGACCCCAATGCCAGGGGATGAAATAAGCGTGATATGGCAATGAACCAGTAAGCTGATATGGCCAACTAATACCCAGAGAGAAGCGATGCCGCGTAATCCCTCCAGCTCCGTAGACCAACCTCGTGCTGCAGACATAACTATTCCTCGTTTTTATCCGACCTTCGGCGCTCACTAAGCCTTAAGGCAACAAATATGTAAACGGGCCTTTACAAAAGTAAGAAGATTCCGAGCACAGGTAAGAGGGAAAAAGCAACCGAAACAGGGCGGGTAAGCACAGGAAGTTAAGGGCGTGCCATGGCACACCCTTAATAAATATCACTGATTGAGATGGCCGATCAGGCCAGCTTTAACAGGATCATACCGGCCAGCAGCAGGGTTAATCCGGCCCAGCCTTTTTTGTTCAGACGCTGGCCAAATAACACCCAGCCAGCGGCGACAGTGGCGATAATCCCAAAACCACCCCAGACCGCATAGGCCACCGATAAATCGATACCTTTTACCGCTTGCGCCAGCGCACTAAAGGCCAGCAGCACACTGGCCAGCGAGAGCACGCCGTACAGCGGTTTCTTAAAACCATTGGAGTATTTGAGGAAGATGTTGGCGGCAATCTCCAGCACGATAGCCAGCGCCAGCCATGCGGCGTGAATCAGATCAGCGATGACCATGATTCACCTCCGGCGTTGCGCGGGTGCCGGTTTTAATCAGCACGATGCCGACCACCAGCGTCATCAGGCCACAGAGTTTCAGTACTGACAGGCTTTCGCCAAACAGCTGCACGCTGAACAGGGTAATCAGCATGATGCCAATCCCTTCCCACAGCGCGTACGCCACGCCTAGCGCGATACGTTTAATCGCAAAACTCAGGAATATATAAGAACAGGCAATCATGCCCAGCATCATCAGGTAGCCCGACTGGCTGCCGTTGAGGCTGGACCATTTCATAAACAGGGTGCCGATAATTTCAGTAACAATAGCGAGTGATAATAAGATCCATGCACGCATGGTTTTTCTCCAGCAACGATAACAGTGCCTGCATCACACAACGTGTCAGCAGATTCAAAAGAGATGTCGAAGCGGAAAAGGGACTACAGGGCGCTACGCCAGTGTTGATCGGCGGCGTTCCAGCCAGAGAGGGAAGTGGTAAAAGTGACAGGGATTGAAATGAACATTCTGCTCATAATATTAACGACGCATCCACATTGTTGCTTCTCATCAGTGGACGAATAGTGCCTCCGGTTATAAACACGCCAGATTTATAGCATTTCGCCTGACTGAAGATCAATAGCAGATTATGCTTCGTTTCGGCTTCATTTAGGTCTATCGCAAGGCAACAACAGCGTAATCAGGATGAATGTGTTAATGAGAGGTGAATATAAAAAACAGCCGGGCAACAACGTGCCCGGCCGTGGTTATGTGACAACGTCACCGATTAGTCAGCGCGCTGCGCGACCTTACGCACCGGGGCATCGCCGGCAACGTAATAGCGGGCGGTGCTGCGCGGCAGCGGATCGCGGCCACGGATCAGATCGGCAATCTTCTCGCCAATCATGATGGTGGTAGCGTTGAGGTTGCCGGTGATGATCAGTGGCATGATCGACGCATCGACCACACGTAACCCTTGCAGGCCATGCACCCGGCCTTCACCGTCGACCACCGACATCTCATCGTTACCCATTTTACAGGTGCCGCACGGGTGATAAGCGGTTTCGCCATGGTTACGCACAAACTCATCCAGCTGTTCGTCGGTCTGGCACTCCAGCCCTGGGCTGATCTCACGGCCGCGATATTTATCCAGCGCGGGCTGATTAATAATCTCGCGCGTAATACGAATCGCATCGCGGAACTCATGCCAGTCCTGCTCGTGTGACATGTAGTTAAACAGAATCGCCGGATGACGACGTGGATCGCGTGACTTCAGCCGGACATGGCCGCGGCTCGGTGAGCGCATTGAGCCGACGTGACACTGGAAGCCGTGCGCATCGACCGCGTTTGAACCGTTGTAGTTAATCGCCACCGGCAGAAAGTGGTACTGAATATTCGGCCAGCTGAACTCTTTACGGCTGCGGATAAAGCCGCCTGCTTCGAACTGGTTGCTGGCACCAATCCCGCTGCCGTTGAACATCCACTCGGCACCGATTTTCGGCTGGTTCCACCATTTCAGCGCCGGGTAGAGCGACACCGGTTCTTTACATTCGTACTGCAGATACATCTCCAGATGGTCCTGCAGGTTCTCTCCGACGCCCGGCAGGTCGTGTACCAGCGGAATATCAAACTGCTTCAGCAGTTCCGGTGAGCCGACACCGGAACGTTGCAGGATTTGCGGAGAGGCGATAGCACCGGCGCACAGCAGCACTTCGCGGCGGGCCGTGACTTTATGGATGCTATTGCTGTCACCCTGCAGATACTCCACGCCGACGGCACGCTTACCGTCAAACACGATGCGGTCGGTGGTGGCATGGGTAATTATCTTCAGGTTCGGCCGGCCTTTTGCCTGGTCAAGATAGCCACGGGCGGTGCTGGAACGGCGTCCCTGCGGCGTCACGGTGCGGTCCATCGGACCAAAACCTTCCTGCTGGAAACCGTTGAGGTCGTCAGTGCGCTGATAACCGGCCTGAACACCCGCTTCGATCATCGCTTCAAACAGCACGTTATTGCCGGCTTTCGGCGTCGCTACGCATACCGGGCCGTCACCGCCGTGGAAGTCATTCGGACCGATATCGCGGGTTTCCGCTTTGCGATAGTAGGGCAGGCAGTCAAGATAGCTCCAGTGCTCCAGCCCAGGCGCGGTGGCCCAGTTATCCAGATCCATGGCGTTGCCGCGGATGTAGCACATGCCGTTAATCAGCGACGAACCGCCCAGGCCTTTGCCGCGACCACACTCCATGCGGCGATTGTTCATGTAAGGCTCTGGCTCAGTTTCGTAGGCCCAGTTATAGCGTTTTCCCTGCAATGGATAGGCCAGTGCCGCAGGCATCTGGGTCCTGAAATCAAATCGATAATCCGGGCCGCCCGCTTCCAACAGCAGTACATTGACGTTGCTGTCCTCGGTCAGACGGGTGGCCAAAACGTTCCCTGCGGATCCGGCTCCAATAATGATGTAATCAAATTCCATTCATCGTTCCTCAGGTTTTCTTGATTAAAATACCGACTGAAAACGCGACAGCTCAACCTGCACTGACTTCACCTGGGTGTAGCTCTGCAGCGTCATCAGGCCATTTTCGCGTCCAATCCCGGAGTGCTTGTAGCCGCCAACCGGCATTTCCGCTGCCGATTCACCCCAGGTGTTGATCCAGCAAATGCCGGCTTCAATCTGATGAATCACGCGGTGCGCCCGGTTCAGGTCCTGGGTGACCAGCCCGGCAGCCAGACCAAAGTCGGTGTCGTTGGCGCGGCGGATCACTTCTTCTTCGCTGTCGTAGCTCAGAATCGACATCACCGGCCCGAAGATTTCCTCACGGACGATCTTCATCTCATCGCGGCAGTCGGTGAACACCGTGGGTGCCACCCAGGCGCCCTGATCGAACTCGCCACCGGTCAGACGTTTTCCGCCGCACAGCAGGCGTGCACCTTCGGCAATGCCTGATTCGATGTAGCGCATCACGTTATCGCGATGACTGAAGCTGACCATCGGGCCAAAGTTGGTCTCTGGCTTACGCAGATCGCCCGCCCGGATGCGGGCCACGCGCTCGCTGATTTTGGCTTCGAACGCCGTCTGCAGTCTGGTCGGGATAAATACCCGGGTACCGTTGGTGCAGACCTGGCCCGAGCTGTAGAAGTTGGCCATCATGGCGATGTCAGCCGCCAGATCGAGATCGGCGTCATCAAAGATGATCAGCGGTGATTTGCCGCCCAGCTCCATGGTGACCTCTTTCAGGGTTGAACCGGCTGCGTTGGCCATCACTTTTTTGCCGCTGACAACACCACCGGTGAACGACACTTTGTCGATGCCGGGATGTTCGGTCAGCAACTGGCCGGTGACCGAACCGATGCCTGGCAGCACGTTGAACACGCCGTCCGGCAGGCCCGCTTCGGTGTAAATCTCCGCCAGTTTCAGGGCGGTAAGCGGCGTGATTTCGCTGGGTTTGAAAATCATCGCGTTACCGGCCGCCAGCGCCGGTGCTGATTTCCACAGCGCAATCTGAATCGGGTAGTTCCAGGCACCGATACCGGCCACCACGCCCAGCGGTTCGCGGCGGGTGTAGACGAAAGCGGTATCGCGCAGCGGGATCTGCTGGCCTTCAAGGGCCGGCACCAGCCCGGCGTAGTACTCCAGCACGTCAGCACCGGTAACAATGTCGACGCTGGCGGTTTCGCTCAGCGGTTTACCGGTATCCAGCATCTCCAGCTCAGCCAGTTCATCGTTGCGCTCACGCAGAATATCGACGGCGCGGCGCAGAATGCGTGAACGCTCCATTGCGGTCATCGCGGCCCAGACTTTCTGGCCTTTACGGGCGGCGACAACGGCGCGATCGACATCCTGCTGGCCGGCAGCGTGGACCTCTGCCAGCACTTCGCCGTTGACCGGGTTGATCGTCTGGAACGTCTCGCCAGACGCCGCGGCAACGTAAGCGCCATCAATGTAGAGTTTCTGCTCGGTGAATCGGGACATGGTTTCTCCTTCCGTTATTCGTGCTCGCCAGCCAGTTGCTGACGGATGAATTGGGTCGTCAGTGTGCGGGCCACCACCGGCTTAAACGGCTCACCGCTCAGCGCGGCGCGCAGCCATAAGCCATCAATCAGGGCGGCCAGCCCGTGTGCGGCGAGGCGTGCCTGTTCCAGTGGCAGCTCGCGGCGAAATTCAGCGACCAGCGTCGAGAAAAGACGTCGACTGCTGACCCGCTCAAGGCGATTCAGTTGGGGCTGGTGCATGCTGCTGGCCCAGAAATCGAGCCAGGCTTTCATCGCGGCGCTATGCACCTGAGTTTCATCAAAATTACCGTCGACAATCGCCCGCAGACGTTCTTCTGCTGAGGCATTGGCCAGCGGCTGTAGCCGGCTTGAAACCGCATCACGCAGCTGACGCGTCACATCACGCATCGTCGCTTCCAGCAGGCCGTTCTTGTCTTTGAAGTAGTGACTGATGATGCCGGTCGAGACACCCGCCCGGCGGGCAATCTGGGCGATGGTGGCATCGTTAATCCCCACTTCGTTAATCGTGCTCAGGGTCGCATCAATCAGTTGCCGACGTCGTATCGGCTGCATCCCCACCTTTGGCATAGCTCCAGCTCCACCCTCAAATCGAGGGACTATTAAAACTTTTTTTGATTGCACGTTCAATATAAAAAGAAAAGTTGTTAGGATGCTGTTCTTTAAATGTAGCGAAAGCGAAACGGTATTGAGTGCTAAAACAGACCGGATTGCCGAAGCGACAAATCAGGAAGAGAAATAACAACATCAGGCCGCGCGGCGCGTCAGCCGCAGACGGCGATATTTATCCATTGCGTATTTTCAGGAAAACTAACCAGAGGTAATCGATGAATAATCCACCTGCCGGTGAAAAAGACAGACTCAATCCCGTTGTGTTCTACACCTCTGCCGGATTGATTCTGACGTTTTCACTCGTGACGATTCTCTACAGCGATCTGGCCGCCGGCTGGATCCTCGCGGCGGTCAACTGGGTTTCCGCCACCTTCGGCTGGTACTACATGCTGGCTGCCACGCTCTACATCGTGTTCGTGCTCTACATGGCCTGCTCACGCTTTGGCTCGATCAAGCTGGGACCGGAGCAGTCCAAACCTGAATTCAGCGTACTGAGCTGGTCGGCGATGCTGTTTGCCGCCGGGATTGGCATCGACCTGATGTTCTTCTCGGTCGCCGAGCCGGTGACGCAGTACATGCAGCCGCCGGAAGGGGCGGGGCAGACGCTGGAAGCCGCCCGTCAGGCGATGGTCTGGACGCTGTTCCACTACGGTCTGACCGGCTGGTCGATGTACGCACTGATGGGGATTGCGCTCGGCTACTTCAGCTATCGCTACAATCTGCCTTTGACCATCCGTTCCGCGCTCTACCCGATTTTTGGTAAACGTATTTACGGTCCGATTGGTCATACCGTCGACATCGCTGCGGTGGTCGGCACCATTTTTGGTATCGCCACCACGCTGGGGATAGGGGTGGTGCAGCTCAATTACGGTCTGAAAGTGCTGTTTGATATTCCGGAAGGCCTGACCGCCCAGACCGCGTTGATTGTGCTGTCGGTGGTGATCGCAACCATTTCCGTTACTTCCGGCGTTGATAAGGGGATCCGTATCCTGTCGGAGCTGAACGTGGTGCTGGCGCTGGGACTGATCCTGTTTGTGCTGTTCTTCGGCAATACCGAATTCCTGCTGAATGCGCTGGTGCTGAACGTCGGCGATTACATTAACCGTTTCATGGGCATGACGCTGAATACCTTCGCTTTTGATCGTCCGACCCAATGGATGAATAGCTGGACGCTATTCTTCTGGGCGTGGTGGGTTGCCTGGTCACCGTTCGTCGGGCTGTTCCTGGCGCGTATCTCCCGTGGCCGTACTATCCGTGAGTTCGTGCTCGGTACGCTGATCATTCCGTTCACCTTTACGCTGCTGTGGCTGTCGGTGTTTGGTAACGCCGCGCTTTACCAGATTATTCACGGCAATGCCGGTTTCGCCCAGGAAGTGATGGCCCATGCGGAACGCGGTTTCTACAGCCTGCTGGCGCAGTATCCGGCGTTTAAACTCAGTGCCTCGGTCGCCACCATCACCGGTATGCTGTTCTACGTGACGTCAGCCGATTCCGGTTCGCTGGTGCTGGGTAACTTCACTTCGAAGCTGAAGGATATCAACAGCGATGCGCCTAACTGGCTGCGCATCTTCTGGTCGATTGCGATTGGTGTCCTGACGCTGAGTATGCTGATGACCAACGGTATTTCTGCCCTGCAGAACACCACGGTGATCATGGGTCTGCCGTTCAGTTTCGTGATCTTCTTTGTGATGGCGGGACTGTATAAATCGCTGAAGATAGAAGACTATCGCCGCGCCAGCGCCACCCGTGATACCGCACCGTATCTGGCGCACGCTACCGACCGTCTGACCTGGAAAAAACGGCTGTCGCGCCTGATGAACTATCCTGGCTCGCGTTATACCCAACAGATGATGGAGAACACCATCTATCCGGCGATGCAGGAAGTGGCGAAAGAGCTGGAGCTGCGCGGCGGCGGGGTGACGCTGGAAAGCGTGGCACCGGATGAGGCCAATCCCATCGGTTATCTGGATCTGCGCGTCCACCTCGGCGAAGAGCAGGACTTTGTCTATCAGGTCTGGCCACAGCAATACTCTGTTCCGGGCTTTACCTATCGCGCCCGCAGCGGTAAATCGACCTATTACCGGCTGGAAACCTTCCTGCTGGAAGGCAGTCAGGGCAACGATTTAATGGATTACAGCAAAGAGCAGGTGATTATCGACATACTCGATCAGTATGAGCGCCACCTGAACTTTATCCATCTCAATCGTGAAGCGCCGGGCAGCAACATTACCTTCCCGAGCGTGTAACAACCGGCCCGTAAACATGCAGATGTTTACGGGCTTTTTTATTCCCGCTGCGGCTGACGACGATAATCCGGCACCGTAGCGCGATTAAATCGACTATCTTTAGGGCGTTACTGGCCTGATGCCTGCCAGGTGTAGACAGGGAGTCGTATGCGTAAAATATTCAGTACTTTTCTGCCGCTGTATACCACCACACTGCTGATGCTGCTGGGGTCTGGCTTGTTAACCACCTATGTTTCGCTGCGGCTGGCCAGCGAGCAGGTCAATGGCGCGCTGATCGGCGCAATTATCGCCGCGAACTATATCGGGCTGGTGATTGGCGGCAAGGTCGGGCACAACCTGATTGCCCGGGTCGGCCATATCCGCGCCTACGTCGCCTGCGCCGGGATTATCACCGCTTCGGTGATTGGCCACGGCCTGACCGATTTTATTCCGCTGTGGGTTTTTCTGCGCCTGATTATCGGGCTGTGCATGATGTGTCAGTACATGGTGCTGGAGAGCTGGCTCAACGATCAGGCGGAGTCGTCGCAGCGCGGAGTGATTTTTGGCTTCTATATGGTCGCGACGTACCTGGGCCTGAGCGGCGGCCAGGTGGTGCTCAGCCTGCAAAGCGGCTTTGACGTCAGCACACTGCTAATCGTGGCGCTCTGCTTCGCCCTCTGCCTGGTGCCGATCGCGCTCACCACCCGCACCCACGTGCAGCCGATGTCGCCAGCACCGATGGAGCTGAGCTACTTCATTCGCACCATTCCGAAACTGCTCGGCACCACTCTGGTGACCGGAATGGTGATTGGTGCATTTTACGGTCTGGCGCCGGTCTACGGCAGCAGCAAAGGCTTTACCACCAGCCAGACCGGCTACTTTATGAGTCTGACTATCTTTGCCGGGCTGGTATCGCAGTTTCCGCTGAGCTGGCTGTCGGATCGTTACGACCGCCAGCGGTTGTTGTTTATCATGGCGCTGCTGTTTGCCGTGGCCTGCGTGCCGCTGGTGCTGCTGCCGCATCTGACGTTCAACTGGATGATTGGCATCGCCTTTGTTGCCAGCATGATGCAGTTCTCGCTCTATCCGTTGCAGGTGGCGCTGGCAAACGATCAGGTGGCTCCTGAACGGCGGGTGTCGTTAACCGCCTGTCTGCTGATGGCGTTTGGGATTGGGGCCAGTATCGGGCCGCTGGTGGTCGGGGCGCTGATACAGCCGCTGGGCAGCAATATGCTCTACCTGTTCTTTACCCTCTGCGCACTGATGATTGCCGGACTGAGTTACGTTAAAGCGCCGGGGCCGCTGCCGACCACCGAAGTGCCGTTGCCGCACGTGGTAATGCCGGACAGTCTCGCCACGTCACCGCTGGGTGCTGCGTTGATTCCCACGCTGGAAGAAGAGGTGATTCAGGCATCGATGGGCAGCGGCGAGCCGGAGCCTGAACCGGATCCTGACGATTTACAGCCAGACGACGATCGGCAGCAACCGGAACCGACGGACAACCGGTCGCCACACTAACGCGAGCGGTGGGCGCCAGTTCATGCCGCCGCTTAAGCTGCCGCACGAACTGGCGCATGCGCTGCCATAGCAACCTGGCCGGATCTGGCTCTCTCTTGTCTGATTGACGTCTCGACAATCCGGCCAGCTCAGGCGAAGCTGGGGCACACCTTCTCTTCAGGACGACCGCCATGCTGGAACTTCGCCCCAACTGTGAGTACTGCGATACCGATCTACCGCCCGCCTCAACCGAAGCACGCATCTGTTCATTCGAATGCACCTTTTGCGCTGACTGCGCAGAGCAGCATCTTCAGCATCTTTGCCCGAACTGTGGCGGTGAGCTGGTACGGCGACCGATTCGGCCGGCTGAAAAACTGATTAACTACCCGGCGAAACGCCGCGCCTGATCGGCGTAAGACAAAAGGGTTGCGCGGGTGAACGGTGCAAACCTCATCAACAGACGTGGCCGGAACAGGTGCATTGTCATGGCCAGCGCGATCAGCCTGCCGGTATGACACCCAGCGCCAGACGACATCGCGTTGATGACGGCCGATCCCTGCCATGGGCCTGCCCAGCCGGTCTGGGCTGAACAGCCAGCTATTCGATCTATACTTCAGCTACCGCCTCAACACGCTGAAGGCCACACCATGCACTATCACTATCTCAACGGTGAAAACTGGGACCGGATCTGGATTGTCGGGGATCTGCACGGCTGTCGTCGCGAACTCGATGCGCTGTTACTGCAGCACCGGTTCAGTCCGCAGCAGGATTTACTGATTTCAACCGGCGATTTAATCGATCGTGGGCCAGATAGTCCCGGCTGCCTGGCGCTGATGGATGAGCCCTGGTTTCGCTGTGTGCGTGGCAACCATGAAGAGATGGCGCTGGCGGCGTTACAGGGTCACGAAATGGATCTCTGGCAGATGAACGGGGGAGACTGGTTCTGGCAACTGCGCGGTGCCGCGCTGATCGGCGCCCGGCATGCGCTGCAACGCTGCCAGGAACTGCCGCTGATTCTGCATCTGCAGCTCGACCAGCGGATTGTAGTAGTGGCGCATGCTGATTATCCGGCGGCTGGCTATAGCTGGGAAAAGTCGCTTAACTGGCAGGATGTGGTGTGGAGCCGCCGCCGACTGCAGGCAATTCAGTCGGGGCAGCGCAGTGCGATCCAGGGCGCAGACGCCTTCTATTTTGGTCATACGCCACTCCAGCAGCCGCTGGAGGTGGAGAACCTGCATTACATTGATACCGGCGCCGTGTTTGGTAATCACCTGACGCTGCGACAACTGCAGTGACTCAGCGGAACAGGCGTCCGTCACGCACCAGTTCGCGCGGATAACTGTTTTTAATCCGGCTACCGACCTTCTTCGCCAGCCCCAGCGGCTGATGTTGCCAGGTGACAATCATCTCATCACGCGTCGGAGCCGTTTCAGGATAGATATCCCGGCCGCGATACCACTCTTCCGCCTCAGCGGCGCTGAGTTCAAATATCTGTTCCGGCGTTGGCCGGGCCAGCGCGATCACCGCTTCATGCTGCCAGCGATAGCCTTTGGCAAAGGTCTCTGCCAGTTTCAGGCCAATTCGTGAGAAGCGCACTTTGCCTAACAGCGGCGTGACGGCGGCCGGGAACAGCCAGATCTCTTTATCGCGCTGCCACAGCTCCAGTGAATCATCCCACGTCAGTGAAACTGCCGCCGCCGCCTGCCTGATTTCGCTCTCCAGCTTGCGGCTCAGGTGTGAGAACGGCAGCTTGCCCACCTTATACGTCGGGACTGGCAGCGGCTCAACCGACGCCGTTTTACGCAGCCGCGCAACAAAGAAGCCCTCGCTATCGAACAGCTGCGGGAAGACGTGCAGATAACCCTCTGGCGTTGCGGCCTGGGCAGCCCCGTCAAATAACCGATCGAGTGGCTCCACTTCAGCCGCGCCGGGATAGCGCTGCAGCAGCCAGTCAATCACCTGCTGATTCTCGATCTGATTCAGGGTACAGGTCGAATAGACCAGCGTCCCGCCAGGCTTCAGCGCGTGGAAGGCACTGTCAATCAGGTCGCGCTGGGTGGCGGCGATCGCTGCGGTGGTTTCCAGCGTCCAGTTTTTCATGGCGTCGGCATCCTTACGGATCACCCCTTCGCCTGAACAGGGCGCATCCAGCAGTATCGCATCGAACTGCTCCGGCAGTGCCGGGCCAAAAACCCGGGCATCAAAGTGGGTCAGGGCGCTGTTGCTGACGCCACAGCGGCTGATATTGGCATGCAGCACCTTGACCCGGCTGGCGGAAAACTCGTTAGCCAGGATGATCCCCTGGTTATTCATCCGTGCCGCGATCTGGGTGGTTTTAGAGCCCGGCGCAGCGGCCATGTCCATCACCGCTGTCACCTCAGACTGCGCATCAAACAGCGCAGTCACCGGCAGCATCGAGCTGGCTTCCTGAATGTAAAACAGGCCACTCAGGTGCTCAGCTACGCTGCCGAGCGGCAGGCTCTCATCTTCCCGGCTGATCCAGAATCCTTCGTCACACCACGGCACCGGCGTCAGTTGCCAGCCATACTGCGCGGTCTGAGCGAGGAAATCGGCCACGCTGATTTTCAGCGTGTTGACGCGCAGGCTGCGGCGCAGCGGTTGCTGGCTGATGGCGAGAAACGCTTCGAAGCTGGCATCATCTGGCAGGGCCTGGCGCATCAGGGCAAGAAAATCAGCGGGGAAAAACAGAGAGGAGTCTGACACAGGTACATTCCAGTTAAGGCAAAGGCGGCAGTGTAACATGCAGAAAGCAAACGGGCAGCCTGGCTGCCCGGATGAGAGAGTTTGTAGCCTGCAGGCTCAGGGCAAATGTGACTTGCGCAAAGACGCAAAAAGCGCCATCCCTGACAGCTCAGCGCGGGCCATCCGTGGCCCGCGATGCTTTGCTACAGCCACATGTGCCCATCGCTTTATCCCTTTCCACCGTCTGAAGCGGGCAGTCTGGCTGCCCGTTGGCATTCGTTTAGCGCGGAGACGGGATCGCCGTGCCCCAGTTGCGCCACTCTTTCGGCGGTTCATCCTGCAGCAGGAAATGTTTATCCGGATTGGCCTGCGGCGCCAGCGGCACGGTTGGCGGGGTCGCAAACTGAATGCCACCGCGAATAAACTGCTGGAAGGTCCCGGTTTTCACCACGCCGCCAATCAGGCCAAAGTCGAGGTTGTAGCCTGATGCCAGCCAGAACACCGAATTGTTACGCACCAGATGCTGATACTTTTTACTGATGCGCAGCGCAATCTGCACCCGGTCGGCCATATTACCCAGCGAGGTGCCGGTTACGGTACCGACTTCAACCCCACGGAACAGCACCGGCGTACCCAGCGACAGCGAACCGGCTTCGGCGGCATCAACGTAGATATTCAGGCCGTTCAGGTAGCGCGAATCGGTGATGGTGCTCTCCTGCAGTTCAAAGATGCGCGCCGCGCGTCCCTTGCCGGGATCGACGTTGACGTAAGGCTGCAACAGGGTTTCGAGGTGATTCACCCCGGTGGCGGAGATTTCCGGTGACACCACCGAGAAACGGCTGCCGAGACGGGCGAAATCCTCTACGTATTCCGGATAAAGCACCGCTTTCGCCACTACCTGATTGTTATCGCTGCTTAACGACAGCGATTCTACCTGGCCGACGTTAATTCCCAGATAGCGGATCGGCATGCCGGCTGACAGTTTGCTGGCGTCGTAGGTATGCAGCGTGATCTGGCTACCCACGGCGCGGGCGGCGGTTTCCGACGGATAGAGAATGCGCTTATCACCTTTAGCCGACAGCGCGCCGCTCATATTGTCGAAGCTGATAGCGCCTTTCAGCGCGCGGTTGAGCGGGGATGCCTGCACCGTCAGGCCGCTGCCGTTAAGCTGAACCCGCGCGCCGCCTTCGGCCCAGAACACGCTTTCGCTGGTCAGCAATTTGCGGTATTCCGGCTGGATATGCACCGCAATATCAAACGCATCGGCGCGCGGCGTGACTTTGACGATCTCGCCAACCTGATATTTACGGTAGAGCACGATGGAGCCGGCCTGCACATCGGGCAGGCTGGTGGCGGTCAGGGTGAGGGTGGTTGACGGTGCATCGCCAACAATCCCTTCTTCCGCTTTTTCCGCATCGGCAAACAGCGGATAGCTGTTTTTCGGCTGGCCTTTTTTGCCCGGTTCAAGGCGAATGCCGCCATCCACCCACTCACGGGCGCTGGCCCCGAGCACCTGCATACCATCCAGACCGAATTTCACGTCCAGTCGGCTGTTAACGATAAACTTGCTGTCGCCGTGCACCAGTTCGCGGTGTTCCGGATTAACCGCCACCACAAAGTTGACGCCATTTTCATCCAGCGAACGCGACATCACCTGACCAATCTGCATGCCGTGCAGCATCAGCGGCTGGCCCTGATCGATACCATAGCTTTCAGGCGCGCTGAGTTTCACCGTCAGCACGTTGGGTTTCTGCAGCAGAGTTTCATTGGATGCCAGCACGGTGTAGTGCTGCTGCGGCGGACCTTCGCCAGGCACCAGTTCAAGGGTATTGCCGGTCAGCAACGCACTGAGGCTGGTATCGGTCAGGCTGATTTTCGGGCTGCGCATTTCAATGCGGGTACCGCTGCGCATCAGACCGACTACCGACGGATCGATCGTCAGTTCGCCGGTCACCTTGCCGCCATCCTGCAAATTAAGTTTGGTCAGGGTGCCGACTTCCAGTCCCTGATACAACAGCGGCGTGCTGCCCGCTTTGAGGTTTTTACCGTCTGGCAGATCAAGCGTAATCAGCACGCCACGCTGGCTGTGCGCCAGATCGGGATAGAGCCGGTAATTTTGTTCAGCTTTAGCCGGTTCGCCCTCGGCAGGCGAGTCAAACGCCACTGCGCCGTTGACCAGCGCGGCAAGGCTCTCAAGCTGGACTTTGGCTCCGCTCAGGCTGACATCGGCATTCACTCCCGACACGTTCCAGAAGCGGCTGCTGGTTTTCACCAGGTTGGTAAAGCGACGGTCGATCAGCACATCAATCGCCACGCCATCGTTTTTGTTATTGATGCTGTAGTCATAGACCCGACCGACCGGGATTTTGCGATAGTAGACCAGCGATCCGGTGCTCAGCGAACCTAAATCAGGCGCATACAGATGGATTAACAGTTCACCGGTATTGACCCGATATTTGGGTTGGGTATCGAGCGCGGTAAAGGCTTCACTCGGTTTACCTTTGCCTGGCATCATGCCGATGTAGTTACCGCCGACCAGCGCATCCAGTCCCGATACGCCCGCCAGTGAAGCTTTAGGCGTCACCAGCCAGAACTGGGTATCTTCCCGCAGCGCATCACGCATGTCGCTCTTGATGCTGGCCTTAATCTGAATGCTGCGATAGTCATCGCTCAGATTGATGCCCTGCACGGTGCCCACTTCCACGCCCTGATAGCGGATTGGCGTGCGGCCCGGCACGATACCATCCGCCGTCTGGAAATTGATGGTGATGGTGGTGCCGCGCTCCTGATAATTAGTCCACAACAGCCAACAGGCGATCAGCATCGCGATGATCGGCAGCAGCCAGAAGGGCGAAATTTTGCGCTTATTGCGCAGCGTGGCGTTAGTCGGTGTAGTCGGCGTTTCCTGTTGCATGTGCATCCCAGAGCAGGCGGCTGTCCAGCCACTCAACAGACATAATGGTCAGGATCACGGCGGCGCCAAAAAACAGCGCTGCCGGTCCCATGGTAAAAGCCAGCAGCTGATCACGGTTGACCAGCGACATGGTTAACGAAATGACGAACAGATCGAGCATTGACCAGCGACCAACCCAGGTCACCACCCGCAACAGGCGGATGCGGGTTTTCAGTCCCTGTTCGCAGCGGAAATGGATGCTTAACAGCAGCGTCAGCATCACCAGCACTTTGGTAAACGGCACCAGAATACTGGCGATAAACACGATGGCGGCGATGGGAATATTGCCGGAACCCAGCGAGACAATGCCGGAGAAAATAGTGTCTTCGCGCCGCGATCCGTTGAGATAGACGATGGAGATCGGCATCAGATTGGCCGGGATTAACAGCACGATTGAGGCGATCAGCGCTGACCAGGATTTTTGCAGGCTGTGGCGGCGACGGAAGTCGAGCGGGGTGTGGCAGCGCGGACAGCGGCCTCGCGCATCCGGTACGCCGGTGTTGTGGCAGTTCAGGCAGACCTGCAGGTCATCACGCGCCATATTGCCGGGGCTTTGCGGATAGAAATGGTCCCACAGCTGCTCAATATTCAGATGGATCAGCGTCAGCACGCTCAGCACCGTCAGCGCGATATAGGCCACCAGTCCATAGCCGAGTTCCAGCGAGGCGTAGTCCTGCACCTTGATTGAGGCGACGGCGATGCCGATCAGGTAGATATCCAGCATCACCCACTCTTTGAGCTTTTCCAGCATCAACAGCACCGGGCGTAAGTTCATTCCCAGCCGATGGCCGATGCCCAGATAGCAGATGCCGGCGACCAGCGTGACCGGCGCGCCAATGGTGCAAAACGCCACCATTGAGGCGGTCAGTACATCACCCTGTTGGGTCATCTGGACAACGCCTTCCAGCACGCTGGCATTAATGCGCATACCGAGCAGCCGGATATCGACCAGCGGCAGGGAAAAGGCAAACGGCATTAACACCATCATGGTGGCGGCCATCGCCATTAATCGGGTCATCGGCCAGTCACGACCGCTGAGAATTTGTGCGTTGCAGCGCGGGCAATGAGCCGACTGATGCGATTTCACATCCGGTAAGGAAAAAAGGGTATCGCATTGCGGGCAACGCTGATAACGTGCGTGAGGCAATGTCTGGCTGATAGCGTGAATTTTCATAGGGTGATGCAATATTCGCTCATCGTAAGTAACACATATCGGTCGTTAAGACAGCGCCTGTGTGCCTGTCTCGGGCATCACGCTTCGATCCACAGAATGCTAAGGGTATAGTAACTAACGCTATGATTCACCTTGTGGCTCTGGATATTTAGTGCTTATTTTTAACAAGCGGTGAAATAACCCCGCTCAGATGTCATTGGTAACGGTTAAATAATGAACAAAACTGCCTTTTACGCCGATTTGAATCGCGATATGCGCGCCTTACTGGCGGGAGAAACGGCGTTCCTCGCCGCAATGGGTAACTTTAGCGCGCTGTTGTATGAACGTCTCGAAGGCGTGAACTGGGCAGGTTTTTACCTGCTGACGGAAGCGGATACGCTTGTGCTGGGCCCGTTCCAGGGCAAAATCGCCTGTGTGCGCATTCCGGTCGGTAAAGGGGTGTGCGGTACCGCGCTGGCAGAAGATAAAGTGCAACGCGTTGATGATGTGCATGCTTTCCCCGGTCACATCGCCTGTGACGCGGCCAGTAATGCTGAGATTGTGATTCCTCTGAAAGTGAATGGCACTGTGGTTGGGGTGCTGGACATCGACAGCGTAGAGTACAATCGCTTTGACAGCGACGACGAATCGGGGCTGGTCACACTTACTGATGGGCTTTGTGAAGTGCTTGCGAACAGCGACTTAGAAAAATATCTGCAGCTGACGCGCAGCTAATCGACTGGATCACATGGCATTTAGCGATGTTGTCATTATAATGTCGCCTGTTCATGCCTGCGCTGGTCGGCAAACCCGTTGTAATCAGGAAATTTCATGGAAAATCAACCTAAGTTGAATAGCAGTAAAGAAGTCATCAGCTTTCTGGCGGAGCGCTTTCCGCACTGCTTTAGCGCTGAAGGTGAAGCGCGTCCGCTCAAGATCGGTATCTTTCAGGATCTGGTCGAGCGTGTTCAGGGCGAAATGAATCTGAGCAAAACGCAGTTGCGTTCTGCCTTACGCCTTTATACCTCAAGCTGGCGTTATCTGTACGGCATCAAAGCCGGTGCGACGCGTGTCGATCTCGACGGTAACGCCTGTGGCGTGCTGGACGAGCAGCACGTCGAGCACGCACGCAAGCAACTGGAAGACGCCAAAGCGCGTGTTCAGGCGCAGCGTGATCAGCAGCGTGCCGCCCGTCGTGAAGCAGGCGAAAGCGAAGAGGGCGCGGCACCGCGTCGTCCACGCAAGCCGGCTGCGCGTAAACCTGCCGAAGGCGATGCCGCGCGTAAACCGCGTCCGCAGACCGCAGCAGAACGCCCGACCGCCTCACAGCACCGCAAACCGGCCCCACGCCCGGAGCAGCAAGCCCGACCCATCACTGATACCTCAACTTTGCAGCCCGGCCAGAGTATTAAAGTTAAAGCAGGCAAAAGTGCGATGGACGCGACCGTTCTTGAAGTATCTAAAGACGGCGTTCGGGTCCAGCTCGCTTCCGGCATGGCAATGATTGTGCGCGCAGAACACTTGCAGTTCTGAAACGGAGGCTGACCCCGGCATGAACACCCTTTTTAAAATTGGACTTATTGCGGGCCTGCTGTTGTCAGGCCCTTCCTTTGGCGCGGAGAACATTACCCGCGCCGACCAGATTCCCCAGCTTCACGAAGACCCGCAGGACCCGACGGTCAGCGAACGTGTCACCTCACGCTTTACCCGTTCCCACTATCGCCAGTTCGACCTGAATCAGGACTTTTCAGCGAAAATTTTTGATCGCTACCTGAACATGCTCGATTACAGCCATAACGTGCTGCTGGCCTCGGATGTGGCGCAGTTTGCCAGCAAAAAAAACCTCGTCGGCGATGAGCTGCGCAGCGGTAAGCTGGACCTGTTTTACGATCTCTACAATCTGGCGCAGAAGCGCCGTTTTGAGCGCTATCAGTATGCGCTGACGGTGCTGGATCGCCCGATGAATTTTACCGGAAATGACACCATCGACATTGACCGGGCTAAAGCCCCGTGGCCGAAAGATCAGTCTGAACTGAACGCGCTGTGGGATGCTAAGGTCAAATATGACCAGCTGAGCCTGAAACTGGCCGGCAAAGATGAGAAAGAGATCCGCGAAGTGCTGACCAAGCGCTACAACTTCGCCATCCGTCGTCTGGCACAGAGCAACAGCGAAGATGTGTTCCAGCTGGCGATGAACGCTTTTGCGCACGAAATCGATCCGCATACCAACTACCTGTCACCGCGCAACACCGAGCAGTTCAACACCGAAATGAGCCTGTCACTGGAAGGTATCGGCGCGGTGCTGCAGATGGATGACGATTACACCGTGATCAATTCGATGGTAGCAGGCGGTCCGGCAGCGAAAAGTAAAGCCATTACCGTTGGCGATCGCATCGTCGGCGTCGGTCAGCCAGGCAAGCCAATGGAAGATGTGATTGGCTGGCGTCTGGATGACGTTGTGGCAAAAATCAAAGGGCCGAAAGGCAGCAAAGTCCGACTCGAAGTGTTGCCAGCCGGTAAGGGAACTAAAACCCGCACCGTAACGCTGACGCGTGAGAAGATCCGTCTGGAAGATCGGGCGGTCAAAATGAGCGTCAGAAATGTCGGTAAGCAGAAAGTCGGCGTACTTGATATTCCGGGCTTCTATGTTGGCCTGACCGATGACGTTAAAGTGCAGCTGCAGAAACTGCAAAAGCAGAACGTGGATAGCGTGGTGATCGATCTGCGTACCAATGGCGGCGGCGCGCTGACTGAAGCGGTGTCACTCTCCGGACTGTTTATTCCGAGTGGCCCGGTGGTGCAGGTACGCGACAACAATGGTCGGGTACGCCAGGACAGCGATAACGATGGCGTGGTCTATTACAAAGGTCCGCTGGTGGTGCTGGTCGATCGCTTCAGTGCGTCCGCCTCTGAGATTTTCGCCGCGGCGATGCAGGATTACGGTCGCGCTGTGATTGTCGGTGAGCCGACCTTTGGTAAAGGCACCGTGCAGCAATATCGTTCTCTGAACCGTATCTACGATCAGATGCTGCGCCCGGAATGGCCAGCGCTGGGGTCGGTACAGTACACCATTCAGAAGTTCTATCGCATCAACGGCGGCAGTACGCAGCGTAAAGGCGTCACGCCAGATCTGCTGATGCCAACCGGCGTAGAAGCGGCTGAAACCGGTGAGAAGTTCGAAGACAATGCGCTGCCGTGGGACAGCATCAATGCGGCGACCTACGTCAAATCCGGCGATGTAAAACCGCTGGTGCCGCAGCTGACCCGTCAGCATGCCGATCGCATCGCACAGGACCGTGAGTTCCAGTACATCATGAAGGACATTGCCCGTTTCAATGCCCTGAAGGATAAGCGCAACATCGTATCGCTCAACCTCGCCCAGCGTGAGAAAGAGAACCACGAAGATGATGCGTCGCGTCTGGAGCGGATCAATGCCCGCTATCAGGCCGAAGGCAAAAAACCGCTGAAGAACCTGGATGAGCTGCCGAAAGATTATAAAGAGCCTGACCCGTATCTTGATGAGACGGTGAAGATTGCTAACGATCTGGCGCAACTCGACAAGTCTCAGCCGGACACCCCTGCGGCTAAATAGATCGCCGACGCGATGAAAAAGCACCGTTCAGCGGTGCTTTTTTTTTGCCAGAAAAGCACCGGCGTTGAGCATTAATAAGCCGCGGTAAACCCGCAGACGGGCCGGGCAGGCCAGCGGGCGTGACAAAATGTAAAGTTATGTCTTTTTAGGCACTTAAACGTTAAGGTCGCTTGAAAAGCCGCACAATGCTCATAGGATATGTATCCGCGCATAAGCGCGTGAACCACTGAGGAAGATTAACAAATATGATGCGTATTGCTCTTTTCCTGATGACCAACCTGGCTGTGATGTTGGTATTCGGGCTGATTCTCAGCCTGACAGGGATCCAGTCAAGCAGTGTTCAGGGCCTGATGATCATGGCGGGTCTGTTTGGCTTTGGCGGTGCGTTTGTTTCACTGCTGATGTCGAAGTGGATGGCACTGCGCTCGGTTGGCGGTGAAGTGATTGAACAGCCACGCAATGAAACTGAGCGCTGGCTGGTGGATACCATTGGACGTCAGGCGCAGCAGGCCGGGATTGCCATGCCGCAGGTTGCGATCTATCACGCGCCCGACATCAACGCCTTTGCGACCGGTGCCCGGCGTGATGCCTCGCTGGTGGCCGTTTCAACCGGCTTACTGCAGAACATGAGCCGTGACGAAGCGGAAGCGGTACTGGCACACGAAGTGTCGCACATCGCAAACGGCGACATGATCACCATGACGCTGATTCAGGGTATCGTGAACACCTTCGTGATCTTTGTTTCACGTATTCTGGCGCAAATCGCGGCGGGCTTTATGTCCGGCAACCGTGATGGTGAAGAGAGCAGCAACGGCAACCCGCTGGTCTATTTTGCGGTGTCGATGGTGCTGGAGCTGGTGTTTGGTATTCTTGCCAGCATCATCACCATGTGGTTCTCGCGTCACCGCGAATTCCATGCCGACGCAGGCTCTGCGAAACTGGTAGGTCGTGAGAAGATGATTGCGGCGTTACAGCGGCTGAAAACCAGCTACGAACCGCAGGAACCGAGCAGCATGATGGCGTTCTGTATTAACGGTAAAGGCAAGTCGTTCAGCGAGCTGTTTATGTCGCACCCGCCGTTAGACAAACGTATTGAAGCGCTGCGCAGCGGTCAGTATCTGAAGTAAGCGAGATAACAGCAGAAAGGCGACCTCCGGGTCGCCTTTTTTATGTCTGCGATCAGGCCGCCGCGCGGCTCTGGGTCATACGTGACAGGCTGACAATCGCGGCCACCGTCGAGAAGCCGCCCGCCAGCAGCAGCGAGGCGTGGGTGCCGCTCTGGTCAAACAGATTGAACATCAGCGCCACCAGCGCCGCACCGACGCTCTGGCCCAGCAGACGGGCGGTGCCCAGCATGCCACTGGCTCCGCCGCTGCGGTGACGCGGTGCAGAGGTGATAATGGTGTGATTATTGGGCGACTGGAACAGACCAAAGCCAGCGCCGCACAGCATCATCCGCCAGATAATATCGCCATCGCCCGGCTGAGCCGGCAACAGCGCCAGCAAAAACAGCCCGGCAGCAAACATCGCCAGACCGATACCGCCCAGCAGCCCGGCATGGACCCGCTCAATTAACCGGCCGGCAATCGGGGCGAATACCATGGTCGCCAGCGGCCAGGGCGTCAGCAGCAGACCGGTGGTGACCTCATCGCGGCCCAGCACGTTCTGCAGGAAGAATGGCAGCGACACCATCGCCAGCATCTGCGCGCAGAACGAGCAGACCGAGGTGCCCATCGACAGGCTGAATATCGGAATGCGCAGCAGATCCACCGGTAGCAGCGGCACCGCCATATTGAGCTGACGGCGAATAAAGAACAGGCCGACCACCAGCAACGCCAGCAACTCTGCCAGCACCAGCCAGCCATTCTGACCCTGCGCAAAGCCGCTGAGGGCGGAAATCAGCAGGCCGAAAAACAGCGCATTCATGATGGCGCTGGGAATATCGAACTTCTGGGCGGTTGCTTTTTGCGGGTTGTCCGGCAGGGTTCGCAGCGCCAGCCACAGTGCAATCGCCCCCAGCGGGACGTTGATCAGGAACAGCCATTTCCAGCTGGCCACCGACAGAATCGCCGCCGCCACCGTGGGTCCTGCCGCGGTTGATACCGCCACGATCAGCGAGTTGATCGCCATACCCCGGCCCAGATAACGCTGCGGGTAGATAATGCGTATCAGCGCCGTATTTACGCTCATCAGCGCCGCGCCGCCAAAGCCCTGTAATACCCGGGCGAAGGTCAGCATGTTAAGTGAGGTGGAGAGGGCACAAAACAGCGAGGTGGCGATAAACAGCGCCAGACCGGCCTGATAGACGCGGCGATAACCCAGCATATCGACCAGAAACGACAGCGACAGCAGCGAGACGATAATAGCAATCTGGTAGGCGTTAACGATCCACACTGACTCTGCCGGGCTGGCATTCAGTTCACGCGCAATAGTCGGCAGCGCCACGTTGGCAATTGCGCCATCCAGCACGGCCATGGTGATGCCGAGAGCGATAGTCAGAATGGCCCAGTAGCGCTGGGCGACCGGCAGTCCGTCCTGCGGAGAAGAGAGTGACATGGTGTATTTGCTAAAGAGGGTGAATATCATCATGCTAATGAAATTGCCGCCAAAAAGCAGCGCGGGCGATGACAAAAAGTTGTCTTAAAATATGTCTTAGCCGCAATCGCCTGCGCTGGCTGTCCGCCCGAAACGGCGCATGGCTGCCGCTGCGTTGTCTGCTTAGCCGTCAGCGCGACGGCGCGCCAGCCACTCAGACCGGTCTGCAGGTGCACCGCTCCACGCTATTCCCGGTCACGGTTCAGCGGGATAAACCGCACAGCGCGACGTAAAGCATTGCCGCCGCCGTCAGCCTCGCTCTATACTGACAGTCCGTTCCATTTTTTTTGAAACAGGTTTAACAAGGTGCGCGATGTCCTCTGCTGAAAATGACAAACAGCCCGATTCAGTCTCCTCGGTCCTTAAAGTGTTCGGTATTTTGCAGGCACTGGGCGAAGAGCGCGATCACGGTATTACTGAGCTCGCGCAGCGCGTGATGATGTCAAAAAGTACCGTTTACCGCTTTCTGCAAACCATGAAGTCGCTGGGTTACGTTACCCAGGAAGGGGAGAGTGAAAAGTATTCGCTGACCCTGAAACTGTTTGAGCTTGGCGCGAAAGCGTTGCAGAACGTCGATCTGATTCGCAGCGCGGATGTGCAGATGCGGGAGCTGTCGCGTCTGACCAAAGAGACAATCCATCTCGGCGCGCTGGAAGAGGACAGCATTGTCTACATCCATAAAATCGATTCGCTCTATAACCTGCGCATGTATTCCCGCATCGGGCGACGTAACCCGCTGCACACCACCGCCATTGGTAAAGTGCTGCTCGCCTGGCGCGATCGTCAGGAAGTGAAAGAGATCCTGCGGGACGTTGAATTTAAGCGCAGTACTGCCAATACGCTGGTCAGCGCAGAGGCGCTGCTGGAGGCGCTGGATCAGGTCAAAATTCAGGGTTACGGCGAAGATAACGAAGAGCAGGAAGAGGGATTACGCTGCATCGCGGTACCGGTATTTGACCGCTTTGGCGTGGTGATCGCCGGACTGAGCATCTCATTCCCGACCATTCGATTCTCGGAAGACGCCCGCCAGGATTATGTGGCGATGCTGCACCGCGCAGCGCGTACCCTGTCAGCGGAAATGGGCTTTCATCACTACGAATTCTGAAAACAGCGGGCCACTGCGCCCGCTGGATGAGAATTAATTATCGATCACTTCTCCGCTCTTCTTCAGTAGCGGACAATCGGTCACCCCGACCACGCCACTGTCAGTATGCAGGTATTGTGCGCTGATAAGGCCACGTGCCGTAAGGTAACTGCACTGCAGACCCAGCCCCGCGGCATTTTTGGTGCTGCCGGTTAACACGCCGTAGCCGGTAAAAAGCATTGCCAGCCAGATCAGCGCCAGTAACCCAATCGCCCGAATAAACAGTTTCATTTTGTCTCCTTGTGACAGATAACGCAGCGCTCCACGTATTGCTGCTGGCCATGATTGTACCAGCATGCCTCGCTTTTCCGGCGGGATCGATCAGAGATAACTGAAACGGTAAATTCTGCATTGATGCTAACCCCATTATCTTTTGCCAGGGCTAAGGGTAGAATGAGCGGTTACAGCGTTTGGGACATTCCACTAAGGTTTATGAGGCAGTTATGAATGAGTTAGCCGCAAATTCGGGACCACTGGTCAGCTATGGTCTGCTGGTGATTATTTTGATTGTGGCATTTATTGTCTGGTTCTTTGTAAACCGGGCCAGCGTGCGGGCCGGTGAACAGATTCAGTTACTCGAATCGCTACTGGAAGAGCAGAAAAAACAGACTATTCTGTTACGTCGTCTGGTAGATGCGCAGCCTGCCGCAGAGACCAAAAAGAGCGATGAAGATCAGGACAAACGCGATTTTATTCGCCTGATACCGGAACGTTAATCCCCGCATGGAGGCTGGATGGTCTGGAAAAACCCGTGGTACGACAGCAGTAAAACGCATCACACGCCTGAAGGCTTCCGCAATCCTGAACCCGATCTCCGTCAGCCTGGCGATCTGCAACGCTGGCGCCGCGAGCGTAAAGCGCAGGGGCTGCCGTTGCCGCCCCGAGAGGGTTATGCAGCCTTTACCGCGCAGTGGTGGCAACCGGCCGATCTGAGCGGCAGCGATGACCGCGTCTGGTGGCTGGGACATGCTGCTCTGCTCTTGCGGGTTAACCAGCGCTATATTCTGATCGATCCCGCCTTATCGTCGCGCGCGTCGCCGTTACCCTTTGCCGGCCCGCAGCGTAAAACCCCGTCACCACTGAATATCCGCGATTTGCCGCGGCTCGATCTGGTGCTGGTATCGCACAATCATTACGACCATCTTGACAGGCCGACGGTCAGGCAGATTGTGCGGCACTTTCCCGAGGCGACGTTTATTGTCCCGCTTGGTCTGGCCAGCTGGTTCACCCGTCAGGGCGTCGCCCGGGTGGAGCAACTGGACTGGTGGCAGTCGCTCCGGTTCGACGATCTCTGTATCGATGCGGTGCCGGCCCGTCACTGGAGTATGCGAACCCCGCGCGATCGAAACCGTTCACTGTGGTGCGGCTGGGTGGTGCGATCGCCCACCCTGCGTTTCTGGTTTTCGGGCGATAGTGGCTTCAGCGAGAATTTACGCGAGGTGGTGACGCGTCTCGGCCCCTTTAATCTTGCTGCCTTACCGATTGGGGCCTGGGCACCCAAATGGTTCATGGCCAGTCAGCATATGGACCCGGATCAGGCGGTCGAATTATGGCGTGAGGCAGGCAGGCCGCTGACGGTACCGATCCACTGGGGCGTGTTCGAACTGGCGGATGAGTCACTGGACGCGCCGCCAGCCGAACTTGAGCATGCGCTCCAGCGGGCAGGGCAGGATAACCAACGGTTTTCTGCCTGGCGAATAGGGGAAAGTCGGGGACTGGATAATATCGACCAGGAATAATCCTAAAGCGAGCGAAATGATTTAAATCAGACTCTGTTTTATCTGACATCAATTTTTCAGTTCAAAAGCAAAATTTTTAATAAGCAAATTCCTAACCGCTGCTTTTATTTGGAGCAACCCTGACCGGGGGCTCCTGTTTTTGGTGCAAAGTGCTTTTATATTTGTACTTAATAAAGCTTTTTGTACAGGATTGGCGCTGCGTTAATCATCCTCAGCCGATTACCGCTTCGTTTATTCTTTTAGCTTTTGCCATATTTGTGAAATATTAATTTCTTATGGTATCCATTGGTTTAATGGCGGCGGGGTACAGTAACGTCGGTTGCTGCGACCGCGATCGCAGCGGGCGGAATAGCGAAACGCTTTATTTTATCGGGCAGAAAAGGGCAACTTCTGAACCAGACGGAACATTCATTGTGAGCACTCTGGCAATTGTGTGCAAAGCTTCTCCCCGCGTTTAAAAATGGCTTGCCATTATTTTAAGGATATGTGATAACAATTCGTGGGTTAAACGAGGTACAGTTCTGTTTATGCATGGCATCTTCAGTAAAGAAGTTACGAGTAAAGACGTTGACGTTGAATACCGCTTCCTTGCCGAACCTTAATTAGTGCCTCATTCAGTAACGTCTCTGGTTTCTCTGTAAGTCAGCCTTCGGGCTAAATAAACATTCAAAGGAATTTGCAAAATGGCAAAGATTAAAGGTCAGGTTAAGTGGTTCAACGAGTCTAAAGGTTTTGGCTTCATTACTCCTGCTGACGGTAGCAAAGATGTGTTCGTACACTTCTCCGCTATCCAGGGCAATGGTTTCAAAACCCTGGCCGAAGGCCAAAGCGTTGAGTTCGAAATTCAGGACGGCCAGAAAGGCCCGGCTGCAGTAAACGTTACTGCAATCTGATTCGACTCCGACTCGGTGCACTGCACCTCGACACGGAATCTTAAAGCCCTGGCTAATTAGCCGGGGCTTTCTTTATGCTTCCGATGCGCAAACGTTAAGGGTACACTGCGCCGCGTTACCTGCTGCCGGAGCCCCTCATGTCGTTGATCTGCCCCCTTTGCCATACTCCTCTCGTCCTGACTGCACGCAGCTGGTGCTGCGAAAATCGTCATCAGTTTGATCAGGCGAAAGAGGGCTACGTCAATTTGCTGCCCGTTCAGCATAAACGCTCACGGGAGCCGGGTGACAGTGCGGAGATGATGCAGGCACGGCGCGAATTCCTCGAGGCGGGCTATTATCAGCCGCTGCGCGATCGGGTGGTCAGCCTGCTGGACGCGACGCTCTGCCGGCCGGGCAGTCAGATTCTTGATATTGGCTGTGGTGAAGGCTACTACACGGCGGCGCTGGCCGCAGCCAACAGCGAGACGGGACAGGTTTATGGGCTGGACGTCGCCAGAATGGCGATCCGGCTGGCGGCGAAGCGCTACGCTGAGGTGCTGTTCTGTGTCGCCTCCAGCCAGCGTTTACCCTTTGCCAGCCAGTCGCTGGATGCGATAGTGCGGATTTACGCCCCCTGTAATGAAGCGGAGCTGGCGCGGGTACTCAAGCCCGGTGGCATCGTGCTCACCGTGACGCCCGGTCCGCACCATCTGCAGCAGTTTAAAGCGCTGATCTATCGTGAGGTGCAGTTACACGCAGCGGAACAAAAAACCTACCCCGAATTTCACCAGATTGCCCAGCATTCGCTGCGTTACCCGATGGCACTGACCGGGGCTGCGGCCGTCACGCTGTTACAGATGACCCCTTTTGCCTGGCGGGCGCGTGACGAAGTCTGGCAAACCCTGCAGCAGAGCGAACTGTTCAATTGCGACGCCGATTTTACCCTGACGCTGTGGCAGCGCGACTAACGCGCCTCTACCAGGGTGTTATAGATGCGTTCCAGATCGTCAAGCTGCTGCACCGCGATTAACAGCCGGCGCTGTTCAAGCTGAATCACCAGAATGCCATCCTCAGAAAGGTTCATCCCCTGAATCCGCCGGTAATCAATCCAGACGCCGGCATAAAACAGCCCATTGTTTTTCATCAGCAGCTTTGGCCGACGCAACCAGAAGAGCCAGAAGGCGAGAAAGCTCAGCACCATCAGCAGCGAGGTAGTGAGCTGCGGGCCATGATGCGTGACGTTATTCCACAGCAGAATCAGCAGCAGACCGATGAAAATCAGGCTGTCAATTTTATGCCGCCGCTGCAGCGCCACCCGCAGGCGGGTCGGCCCATGGCGACGCGGCAGAATTGCCTCATCGTAAATCGCAAACAGCAGCAGGGCGGCAATACAGCCTGCAATTAGCATGTCGGTCAATGACATGGTACCTCCTCAAACAGGGTGAGATCAGCCGCCAGGGCTCAGCTCACCTCGCTCAGCGTAAAAAAAGTCGGGAGCCTGCGCTCCCGACCCGGGGTATTACAGTCCGAGCAGACCAATCCAGTAACCGAAGATACCGATGGCGAAGAAGCCAACGATAATCCACAGCGCATTGACCTTACGGCGCAGCAGCCACATACAGGCGAAGGTCAGCAGCAGCGGGACCACACCCGGCATCAGCTGATCGAGAATCGACTGTACCGTGGTGACGGTGGTTTTGCCGGTTGAATCGGTAATGCGTGACACCACCAGCGGGATGTTGACGTGGGTCCACTTGTTGACCAGTGCCCCCATGACAAACAGGCCCAGTATTGAGGCGCCCTCCGTCAGTTTTTGCAGGAAGCCGCCACCCATATCGCTAACGATATCGATCCCTTTACGATAGCCATATGCCACACCGTAGTAACGGGTCAGCAGACGCGCCAGGTTAAACAGCACGAAGAACAGCAGCGGGCCCAGCAGGCTGCCGCTCATGGCGATGCCAGCACCCAGTGCGGCAAACACCGGACGGACCGTACCCCAGAAAATCGGGTCACCGACACCGGCCAGCGGGCCCATTAAACCGACTTTGATACCGTTAATCGCACCATCATCAATGGCTGCACCGTTGGCACGCTGCTCTTCCATCGCCATGGTGACGCCCAGCACCGGCGCTGCCACGTAAGGGTGGGTGTTGAAGAACTCGAGGTGACGCTTGATCGCCTGTTTGCGTTCGTCATTGTTCTCCGGATAGAGACGGCGGATCACCGGCACCATCGAGAAACAGAAACCAAGCGCCTGCATACGTTCAAAGTTCCACGATCCCTGAAACAGGTTGGAGCGCATAAAGACAGCACGTACGTCGCCCGGCGTTAGTTTCTTTTCGACTTTGGTAATATCAACCATGTTCTCACCTGTTCCTTAATCGAGTTCGTTATCGAGATCGTTAGCGCTGGCAGGACCTGCAGGCGCACCCGCGACCCGGTTGTATTTCGGGCTGAGCTGGATGTAGAGCACCGCCATTACCACACCGATCACGCCAAGCGCGACCAGGTTGAAGTTGGTGAAGGCAGCGGTGACGAAGCCCAGATAGAAGAACGGCATCAGGTAGCCTGCGCGCATCATATTGATGACCATCGCGTAACCGACCACCACGATCATGCCGCCAGCGATGTTGAGGCCGTTGGTGACCACATCGGGAATCGAACTGAGTAAGGCGTGAACCGCACTGGTGCCGACCGAAATCGCCACAATCAGCGCCGGAATGGCGATACGCATCGCCTGCAGCAGCAGGGCAGAGACGTGAATCCAGGAGATCGCGGTAAGGTTGCCTTTCTCGGCCGCCTTATCAGCTGCGTGCTGGAACGCCACGGTAATGGTACGAACGATAATGGTCAGCACCTGACCGGCTGCCGCCAGCGGAATGGCCAGTGCAATACCGGCACCGACGCTTTGACCGCCAGCGATGACCAGAATGGTCGAGATGATTGAGGCGAGCGCCGCATCCGGGGCGACAGCCGCACCGATGTTCATCCAGCCCAGTGCGATCATCTCCAGCGTACCGCCGATGATAATCCCGGTTTTCATATCACCCAGCACCGCACCAATCAGGGTACAGGCGACCAGCGGGCGGTGAAACTGGAACTCATCCAGGATCGACCCCATACCGGCAATACAGGCGACAATAAAGATCAAAATGATTTGTAGCGAGGTTATTTCCATCATACTTCTTGTCCTCAGCAGGATAACGAAAATGAGCCTGGCAAAGCAGGCGCAGACGGCACGCCGTTACGAATTAACCTTCGCAATCAGGTCCATCATTTTCAGTTTCTGGTCGCTGGAAACTTTACGGACTTCCAGTTCAATATTGCGCTCATTTAATTTGCGAAACGCCGCAATATCTTTTTCATCGACCGAGACGGCATTGTTCACCTGAGTTTTGCCCTGGCGGAAAGCCATGCCGCCGATATTGACGGTTTTAATATCGACGCCCTGTTCCACTACCCGCAGCACATCGGTCGGGTTGGTAAACAGCAGCATCACCCGATCCTGACCATATTTCGGGTTATTCCACACCCGCACCATCTTATCGACATCCACCACGTGCGCGGTTACGCCCGGCGGCGCCACCTGCGTCAGCAGCGTTTTACGCACGTGATCGTTAGCCACCTCATCGCTGACCACGATAATGCGCTGAACGTTGGTCTCCTTGGTCCAGCGTGTCGCGACCTGACCATGGATCAGACGGTCATCGATACGGGCCAGACCGATTTTCATGTGATCGCCGGGTGCCATCGGTTTCGCCGGTTGCGCCGGAGCAGCGACCGGTTTTGCCGCCGCAACCGGCGCGGCCTCTTTGGCTTTCAGCGCCTTCACGCCTTCACGGCCGGTTTCAACCGCCACCGCAATCAGTTCATCAAAACCCGGGTTGTCGTCGCGCGCCATCAGGGTTTCGACCAGCATCGGGATATTGACGCCCGCCACCACATCATAATCTGGCTTATCCACCACGATGCGGCTGGCCGCGTTAAACGGACTGCCTCCCCAGGTATCCACCAGGAACAACACGCCCTGCGCGGTATCGAGTTCCGCCAGCCGCGCCTGGTACTTTTCAATCAGCGTTTCTGCATTTTCGCCGGGCACAAAGTCGATCCATCCGACATTTTCCTGCTCGCCCAACAGCATTTCTGCTGTCTTTAGCAGTTGTTCCGCTGCCCAGCCATGTGTACCAATTACTATCGCAATGGTCACTTGCTACCTCCGTTCGCTTGAGAAGCTCATCTGAGTCAATGAACCGTATGAGTTATCGCTTCGGTTTTGTGAAAATTCTGTTTACCGAATCATCCGGATAGTCTCGGAAAATCATCGGGTAACTGCGATAAGGCCGTAAAGTCGCGATTTATTTTAGTGATCGAAAAAATAAATTATGTGATGGCTGTCAGCTATTCGCAGCCTGATTAACGGAACGTGCAATTTAATGCGCTCCGTCATTTGAATGGCAGATTGTAAAAATAAGAAAATTTTTTGACGCCAAAGCGCGACCTGATACATTAACGATCTGTTTATTACTCAGGAGTAACGGGCCTCAGCCCACCTTTATGGATCGTCACCGACGTCGCTTAACCTGTTCTTTGCGCCTGCTGGCGCGTCATCTTTCGCCTGACGGCGTATTCACTGCTTACCCGATCGTCACTCTGTCACGCTTTAACGCGCTGACACGCATCGGTTCACACTTTTCCTCGTTCAGGAGTCATTAATGGAATTTCTATTCGACCCCTCAATCTGGGCGGGTTTACTGACGCTTGTCGTGCTGGAAATCGTGCTGGGCATCGATAACCTGGTCTTCATCGCCATCCTGGCGGACAAACTGCCGCCGAAGCAGCGTGATAAAGCGCGTCTGATCGGCCTGTCGCTGGCGCTGGTGATGCGTCTGGGCCTGCTGTCGCTGATCTCGTGGATGGTGACGCTCACCACGCCCCTATTCAGCGTAGGTGATTTCAGCTTTGCCGGTCGGGATTTAATTCTGCTGGCGGGTGGTCTGTTCCTGCTGTTTAAGGCGACCATGGAGCTGCATGAAAGGCTGGAGAACCGCCAGCTGGACGGCTCAGGCAACCGCGGTTACGCCAGTTTCTGGGCGGTGGTAACGCAGATTGTGGTGCTGGATGCGGTGTTTTCGCTTGATGCGGTGATTACTGCAGTCGGCATGGTGAACCATCTGCCGGTGATGATGACCGCCGTGGTGATTGCAATGGGTGTGATGTTGCTGGCCTCTAAGCCATTAACCAACTTTGTTAATGCGCATCCAACGGTGGTGGTGCTCTGTCTGAGCTTCCTGTTGATGATTGGTCTGTCACTGGTGGCCGAAGGCTTTGGTTTCCATATTCCGAAAGGTTATCTCTACGCGGCGATCGGCTTCTCGATCCTGATTGAGCTGTTTAACCAGATTGCCCGTCGTAACTTTATCCGGCATCAGTCGCATCGACCGATGCGTGAACGTACCGCCGAAGCGATTCTGCGTCTGATGGGCGGCCGCAATCGCGCCCAGACGGCTAACAGCAGCAGTAATGAAGAGTCCGCGTTAACAGAAGCGATGCCGCAGGAAGCGTTTAAAGATGAAGAGCGCTATATGATCAACGGCGTGCTGACGCTGGCGTCCCGTTCGATTCGCAGCATTATGACGCCGCGCGGTGAAATCTCGTGGGTGGATGCCAACCGTCCGGTCGATGAGATTCGTATTCAGCTGCTGGATACGCCGCACAGCCTGTTCCCGGTCTGTCGCGGTGAGCTGGACGAAATTGTCGGCGTAGTACGGGCGAAAGAGCTGCTGGTGGCGCTGGAACACGGCGTCGATGTGGCGACCTTTGCCGCCAATACCCCGACCATTGTGGTGCCGGAAACGCTGGATCCGATCAATCTGCTCGGCGTGCTGCGTCGTGCCAAAGGCAGTTTTGTTATCGTCACCAATGAATTTGGTGTGGTGCAGGGTTTGATTACGCCACTTGACGTGCTGGAAGCGATCGCCGGTGAGTTCCCGGATGAGGATGAAACGCCGGATATCATCGCCGATGGCGACGGCTGGTTAGTGAAAGGCGGCACCGATTTGCACTCGCTGCAACAGTTGCTCGACTTCCATCAGCTGGTTGACCCGGATGAAGATCACGCCTCGCTGGCGGGCCTGCTGATTGCCCAGAAAGGGCAGTTGCCGCAGCCAGGTGAGGTGATTGATATCACGCCGCTGCACTTTCAGATCATCGAAGCGACCGATTACCGTATCGATCTGGTGCGGGTTACCAAAGATCAGCCGCAGGATGAAGAGGAAGAACGCTAAGGCGGGTCAGGCAAATAACCGGCGACCGCAGGTTTGCTGAGTCGCCCACTGACTGTCTGAGGTTGTTGAACGCCGCTGCTCTGATGCAGCGGCTTTTTTTTAGCCTGACGTTATTGCCGAAGCATCATCTGCGATCAGGTGGGTACCGGGTCAACGTCTGGCTTGTGCTTTGCCAGCCAGCCGGGGAAATCACCGATGGGCATCGGGCGGGCATAATAATAGCCCTGCAGATGATCGACGCCGCGCGCCCGCAGATAGGCGGCCTGTTCTGCCGTTTCGACCCCTTCAGCGACCAGACTGATATTCAGGCGCTGCGCCAGTGAAATCACCATGTCGGTGACGGTGGCGTTAATCGCATCGGTACCGATGGCGGCGGTAAAGATTTTGTCGATCTTCAGTACGTCGGGCTTTAAATCCTTCAGGTAGGAGAGCGAGCTGTGGCCGGTACCAAAATCATCAATCGCCAGCCGCACGCCGATCTCATGCAGCTGGGCGATGACCGATTGATCAACCACCGGCAGCGCATCGCGTTCGGTTAACTCGACCACCAGCTTCGGTACCGGATTGGCGGGCCACCAGAGGTTTTGCAGATCCTGCAGGATAGCGCGGTCGCGGAAATGGCTGGCGGCAACGTTAATAGCGATGTGGAAACCCGGACACGCAGGCAGGTGAGGGAGCTGTTTTACCACCTCGTTCAGCACGAAGCGGGTCAGCGGCTTAATCAGATTCTGCCGTTCGGCCAGCGGAATAAACACATCGGGTGCCACCCAGCCCTGACGCGCATTATGCCAGCGCAGCAGCAACTCAATGCCATCGCACTGGCCGCTTCTGGCGTTAATCAGCGGCTGGCAGTAAACCATAAACTCATTGGCGGTGATGCCGTAGCTGATTTGCCAGCTCAGGCTCATGCGGTTGGCGGTCGCCAGCCAGACGATATACCCCATCAGCAGGCTGAGCAGTAGCGCCAGCGGCAGCTGCGACGGCAGCGTGTGCAGTGCCAGCCGGGTCGGGGAGGGACCGTACAGCGTCAGGGTGTAGGGATAACGCAGCGAGGCCTGATAGTAACTCACCTCATCTTCCGACGGCAGCGTGGGTTCAATCAGCGGATTGCCATACTCCAGACTCTCGCCGTTGACGTTGAAGACCGCCCGTTCCACCCACGGCAACTGCGGTTCCAGCAGATAATTACTCATCATTTCGATGTTAATTACCTGCAAAATACCGGAGCGATTATCCGGGCTTCTTGGCGTCCAGAGTAATAATACCGGCGACCCTTTTAACAGGTAATTGTCGGTGGCAAGCGTCATGCGCTGACCGGTAAAGGCCAGTTCGGGATAGGTCTCGCTAAACGGGATCGCACGCGGACCAAAGATACTGGAACAGTAGATCGCGTCATTATCGACCAGCAGAATGGCGCGCACCGTTTGCAGCGCGGAAATTTTCTCAATCAGCGGAAAACGCACGTCGCGGCAGGGCACGCCGACCAGCCCGAGGGTATTATTAGCGGAAACATCCAGCGGTGAAAACATCCGGTCAAACCGCATAATCGCTTTATCGGCGAAATCCATCGCCTGCTGTTCAATACGCGACTTCTCTTCAATATAACGAAATGCCAGCGTCAGAATCAGTACCACGGTGGCGATTGCCAGCGCAATCAGCAAACGCTTGCGTCTGAATTGTCCAACAAATTGCTGGGCCATGAGCATCAGTACCACCTTCCCAAAAAACCAGAAAAAAGCCAAAAATAACGGGGTTGTTATCGGCACGGCCCGATCAACATTGAGGCCGGAATGCAGAAAAGCGGTGCTGGAAAGTTGCGCGACCAGGACAGTCGCGCGGAAATCACTCTACCGGTTTACCCTGCGCTGAGATAGCGCAGGAGGCGGATTTCATTACGATTGCACATTAATTAAACAATCAAACGTTTCGATTAATCGCACTGTACTTTAATCGCCAGGCCGCCGCGTGAAGTTTCACGGTATTTGGCGTTCATGTCTTTGCCGGTTTCATACATGGTCTCGATCACCTTATCCAGTGAGACGCGCGGTTCACTGGTGCGACGCAGGGCCATACGCGCCGCATTGATCGCTTTGACCGAGGCGATAGCATTTCGCTCAATGCAGGGCACCTGAACCTGTCCGGCGACCGGGTCACAGGTCAGCCCGAGGTTATGCTCCATGCCGATCTCGGCGGCGACGCAAACCTGTTCCGGGCTGCCGCCCAGCAGTTCTGCCAGACCGGCTGCCGCCATCGAACAGGCGACACCCACTTCGCCCTGGCATCCCACTTCTGCGCCCGAAATCGACGCGTTCATTTTATACAGCACGCCGATAGCACCGGATGCGAGGAAGTAGCGCAGGAAAATATCCGGCGTTACCGGCTCAATAAAGTGATCGTAATAGGCCAGTACCGCCGGCACGATGCCACAGGCGCCGTTGGTTGGCGCGGTGACAACCCGTCCGCCGGCCGCGTTTTCCTCATTCACCGCCAGCGCGAACATATTGATCCAGTCGATGACGATCATCGGATCGTTAGAGTGTTTGGATGAGGAGATCAGCAAACGACGCAGCGAGGCGGCGCGGCGCGGCACCCGCAGCGGCCCCGGCAGTACGCCTTCGGTATTCAGGCCGCGATCGATGCAGGCCTGCATGGTCTGCCAGATGTTGGCGAAATAGGCGTGGATCTCATCGCGACTGTGCAGCGCCAGTTCGTTTTTCATCACCAGACCGGATAAGGAGAGTCCGGTTTCGCGGCAGTGCGCCAGCAGATCTTTGGCGGAGTGGAACGGCCACGGCACTGAAACTTCATCCAGCGCCGACTGACCGAAATGCTCTTCATCGACGATAAAGCCGCCACCGACGGAGTAGTAGGTTTTCGACAGAATCAGCAGGTCGCCGGCGAACGCCAGCAGACGCAGACCGTTTTCATGCAGCGAGAGGTTTTCACTGCGGAACACCATGCCGCCCTCACGCGGGAAGTCGACCTCATGCGCCCCTTTGGCCAGCAGTAAACGTTCACGCTGGGCGACATCTTTAATAAAGGCCGGGATGGCATCAATATCGACCGTGTCGGGAGATTCGCCCGCCAGCCCCATAATAATGGCGATGTCGGTATGGTGGCCTTTACCGGTCAGCGACAGTGAGCCGTAGACATCTACCGCAATGCGGGTCACCTCCTGTAGCTTTCCCTGTTCGGATAACAAATCCACAAACTGCTTACCCGCTTTCATCGGGCCGACAGTATGCGAACTTGATGGGCCTATGCCCACTTTGAACATGTCGAAAACACTAATCACAGGTGACACTCCTCACAAATTATTCTCAGTCTGCCGGGGCAGTTTATGGCGCTAATAGTAATAGTCATGCCGGAGAAAAGAGCAGCTTTTCGCATGAAATAAACTTATTAAAACCGATAGAAAAAATTATAGCGCGGCCCGCCGCTCAGCAGGCCGAAAAGCAACAGGTTAATGGCAAAAGTGGGCGTCAGAACGCAATTTGCTCGCTGAGTGAGCGGATAATGCCGGCGGTCATGCCCCAGACTAGGTAATCCTGATAGCGCGACAGCCAGACCGGATGACGCACGCCAGCGCGGTGCACCTCCAGCGCGCTATAGCGGCTGAGCCGTAACGCTTCGGCCAGCGGCATCTCAAAGGCGCTGCGCACTTCGTCCGGGTTGATTCGTAGCGGCAGATCCGGCGGAATGATCGCCAGCACCGGCGTCACCTGAAAGCCGGTGCTGCTGGTAACGGCAGGCAGCACGCCCAACACCTCAACCTGCTGTGGGTCGATGCCCACTTCCTCCTGTGCTTCCCGCAGAGCGGTCGCGATCAGCGAGGCATCGGTATCATCCTGCATGCCGCCAGGGAAGGCGACCTGTCCGGCATGCTTACGCAGCCCATGGGAGCGCTGGGTCAGCAACAGACCCGGTTCCGGTCGCGCCACAATCGGTACCAGCACTGCGGCATGCCGTCCGGCGAGACGTTGCGTATTGTGTTGCGGTGGCTGCAGCAGGAACCGGCTGCGGAAGGCGTCAAGCGTGAGCGCCATTCAGACCCCCTGTTCCAGCGCCGGCAGAATGCGGCTGACTTTATCCAGCGTCTCCTGATATTCCGCCTGCACCTCACTGTCGGCGACAATGCCGCCACCCGCCGCGCAGTAAAGCTGCTGACCTTCAGCAATCAGGGTGCGGATGGTGATGCTGGTATCCATGCGGCCACACAGGCTGAGATAGCCAATGCTGCCGCACCAGGCATTCCGGCGCTGCGGTTCCAGCTGATCAATAATTTCCATCGCCCGGATTTTTGGCGCGCCGGTAATTGAGCCGCCAGGGAAACAGGCGCGCAGCAGATCGGTGGCCTGCAGATCGTCAGGAAGCTGCGCCCGCACCGTGCTGACCAGATGGTGAACGGCAGGGAAGGGCTCGACCACAAACAGCTCAGGCACACTGACTGAGCCAGGCACCGCCACGCGGCCAATGTCGTTACGCAGCAAATCGACAATCATCAGATTTTCGGCGCGATCTTTTTCTGCATTTTGCAGATCATCTGCCTGTTGCCGATCGGCAATCGGATCGGCACAGCGTGGACGGGTACCTTTGATCGGGCGGGTTTCGATCTGTTTATCATTCAATGATAAAAAGCGCTCCGGCGACAGGCTAAGGATCGCGCTGTGCGGCAGGCGCAGAAAGGCGCTGAACGGCGCGCGGTTGGCCTGGTTGAGGGCACAAAAGGCCTGCCACTCATCACCCTGATAACCGGCCTGAAAACGCTGAGCCAGATTCACCTGATAGCAGTCACCCGCCTGAATATAAGCCTGAACGGCGGCAAAGCGTGCCGCGTAGTCAGCGTAATTGAGGTTGGATTGCCACTGGGTGGTAAGGCTGAACGGCACGGCTTCACGTTCAGGCCACTGCGCCAGCCAGGCGGCGCGGGCTTCAACATCCTGCAATGCCAGCAACGTCAGGGTCTGACGATGATGATCGGCAATCAATGCCCAGTCGTAAATGCCGACCGCCATATCCGGCGTGGTGAGATCGGCCTGTGCCTGCTGTGGCAACTGCTCAAACCGGCGACCGAGATCGTACCCGAACAGGCCAAGCGCGCCGCCCTGAAACGGCAGATGGTCATGACTGAGCGGCGTCATGCCCAGCGCATCACACTGCTGCTGAACCAGTTGCAGCGGATCCGCGCCAGATTCGCTGCAGCCGCTGGCATCGGTAATGTGGGTAACGTCACCGCGGGTTACCAGCGTGGCGCGCGGATCGGCGGTGAGTATATCAAAACGATTGTCGCTATGGTTGGCATTGGCGGAAGAGAGCAGCATTGCCCACGGCAGGCTGGCAATCGGGGCGAAACGCTGAATCAGCGCATCCGGGGTATAATCAAGACTGAGGGTTTCAACAATCATCAGGCAGACAAATCAGAGAGCAAAGAGGTCGTCAGACTGACATATTTTTTCCTGACTGGCACCTGTTTGTTCGGCGTGTGATAATCGCTGCCCCCAACGCAGGAGTGAAACATGGCTATAGGATTACCGGCTCTCTCTCATGAGCAGCAACAGCAGGCCGTCGAGCGTATTCAGGAGCTGATGGCGGGTGGACTGTCGAGTGGCGAAGCTATCGCCCAGGTGGCACAGGAAATTCGCCAGAATCATAAAGGCGAGCAAATCCGGGCGCTGTTCGACGACGAGGATGAAGAAGAATAGCGCCCGGCAGGCTTAACGTGCTGCGATGATTTTGATTTCGATTTTGTATTGCGGGTTCATCAAACCTGCCTGAACCGTGCAGCGTACTGGCGCGTTATCCGGGGAAACCCAGGCGTCCCAGGCGCGGTTCATTGCGGGCAGGTCCGCTTTGTCCACCAGAAACAGGGTGGCATCAAGAATTTTGCTCTTATCACTGCCGAGTCGCGTCAGCAATCTGTCAATCACCGCCAGTGCATTGGCCGTCTGCGCTTCAGCATCCTCATCCAGATTCTCTGGCACGCTGGTGTAATAGATGGTGTCATTGTGAATCACGGCTTCGGACATACGATGTTCCGGATCGATGCGGGTAATACTCATCTTTTTCTCCCTGGTTTGATGGGCATTAGCCTGGCACATTCCTTATGCCGCTGTCATCTCTTCCCCCTCACAGGCAGCGTTTGACGATAGCCTGACGATCGGCCATCACCTGCGGCCACATATTAAAAGTGGTAAAGAATTTTACCCCGGCACCGCGTCGCTGTGGCGTCACGTCGGCGAATATCGAATCTTCCCACGTCAGGACGGTGATTTGCTCACCGCGCGGTTGCGTATGCGTAGTATTATCCCTGGCGATCACCTCGGTGGTAGACCAGCCACGATAAATACAGTCACTAAGCTGCGGTGCGGTGCGGGCGCTCTGGGCCTGAAATACCGGCTGACCGAGGCGTGCCTGATCAGGAGTAGGTGCCTGGCAGCCACAGACCAGCAGTACGCCGATAAGCGATCCGATGCGGGAATGATTCATAACGTTCCTCCGCCTGAGGCAGACAGTACGATAGAGGCGGTCTGCGCCAATGTGCCGACCGCGCGTCACCTTACGGATGCCACATCCCAACGATAAGGTGATGTAATGATTATAATCCGTGCGCTTATTTCCTCGCAGCTATCCACCGCATTTGATAGCTGCATCACACAGTATCAGGCGGAGCCGGGCGCTAAGCGGCGCGCCAGGCAACAGAAGTGACGCACCCCGCAGCAAAAAATGATATAAATCAGCCGATAAATGACGCCACAGGATGAGGATGAAAGCATGGCGAATACGCAGTATCTGTTTTGGGTAATGGCAGGCGCACTGACGCTGCTGTTTATTGTGGTGTCGGCGTTTGTCGGTCTGTCGCGTGGTGCGAAGCAGGGTTATATCACCTTTGCCGTTCTCTTTGTCATCATGCTGGCGGGGGCCTTTTACATTCATCACTAGCGGCCACGGCAGCGACAGCAGGATTATTACCGCTTAACTCACACTTTCAACCAAAAGCGGGCGGGCGGAAGTGGCGGTTAACTATGCTGAGATGAAATAGCAGCACTGCTATTTATCACCGGAGGTAATTATGTCTGAACGTCCTGATTACGATGAACCGCTGCCTGATGACGCTGAAATCTATCCGGAAGATGAAGAAGAGGATGAAGAGCCTGGACAGGATCCGTTAGAAAAGGATATTTAATCTTTCATGCCAGCCTCACCCTCGGTAGCTAACGGGATTTTTTAATCACCTGCTGTTATCACGCGACGCAACCAACGCCTCATCCCAACAAAACCGTCATTCAGGCGGTTTTGTTGTTTCTGAGCCGCGTCCGGCTTCCGCCGGGCGGTGTAACCTGACCGGTTTGCCCGGCAAAATGCGCGCGTTGGCGACACAATTTTCCCACCTGTTACCCGTCGCTTCGGAGATCGTCAGGCCAGGCCTGACAGCCTTTTTATGGTTAACTTTTTGATTATCCTCTATTTTGCTTTGTGAATTTAATACTGACATAATTACAGTGTTTTTGCCGTTCTTTGAGAGGGTATGTGGCAGACGATTTTGCAGTTGATGGCGCGCTGGCGCAGGCAATAGCCGGCTTCAAGCCGCGTGAAGCGCAGCGTGAAATGGCGCAGGCGGTTTCCGAAGCCGTAAAAGAGCAGGGTGAGCTGGTGGTAGAAGCCGGTACCGGCACCGGGAAAACCTATGCTTATCTGGCCCCCGCGCTGCGGGCCGGCAAGAAAGTGATCGTCTCGACCGGATCGAAAGCGCTGCAGGATCAGCTTTATGGCCGCGATCTGCCCACCATGATCGGCGCACTAAAATACAAAGGAAAGACCGCCTTACTGAAAGGGCGATCCAACTATCTTTGCCTGGAGCGGCTGGAGCAGCAGTCAATGGCGGGCGGCGATCTGGCCGTACAGGCGCTGACTGACCTGGTGACGCTGCGGAGCTGGTCTTCGCAGACGGTAGATGGCGATATCAGCAGCTGTGCCGGCGTCACTGAAGATAGCCCGGTCTGGCCGCTGGTCACCAGCACCAACGATAACTGCCTCGGCACCGACTGCCCGCGTTATAAAGAGTGCTTCGTAGTGAAAGCGCGTAAGCGGGCCATGGACGCGGATGTGGTGGTGGTGAACCATCACCTGTTTCTGGCTGACCTGGTGGTCAAAGAAGGTGGGTTCGGCGAACTGATCCCGGAAGCGGACGTGATGATCTTCGATGAGGCCCATCAGCTTCCCGATATCGCCAGTCAGTATTTCGGACAACAGCTCTCCAGCCGGCAACTGCTCGACCTCGCCAAAGATATTATCACCGCCTACCGCACCGAAGTGCGCGACGTGCAGCAACTGCAAAAGTCCGCCGATCGCCTGGCGCAGTGTGCTCAGGATTTTCGCCTGTCGCTAGGCGACCCGGGCTACCGCGGTAATCTGCGTGAACTGCTGAGCGATAACAACATCCTGCGGATGTTTACGCTGCTGGATGATGCGCTTGAACTCTGTTACGACGTCATCAAACTCTCCCTGGGCCGTTCAGCGTTGCTGGATGCGGCGTTTGAGCGCGCGGCGCTCTACCGTGGCCGACTGAAGCGGTTACGGGCGATCAATGAGCCGGGCTACAGCTACTGGTATGAATGCACCTCACGCCACTTTATTCTGGCGCTGACGCCGCTGTCAGTGGCGGAACGCTTCCGCGAAGTGATGGATAATCGCAAAGCGGCCTGGATTTTCACCTCTGCCACGCTGGCAGTGGATGAGAAGATGGAGCACTTTGCCGAGCGGCTGGGCGTGAACGCAGCAAAAAGTTTAATTCTGAACAGTCCGTTCGATTATGCGCAGCAGGCACTGTTATGTGTGCCGCGCAACCTGCCTGAACCGAACCGTCCCGGCGGCGCACGTCAGCTTGCCGCCATGATGAAGCCGCTGATTGACGCCAACAAAGGACGCTGTTTCTTCCTCTGTACCTCGCATCTGATGATGCGTGAGCTGGCGGCGGAATTCCGTGCCTCAATGACGTTACCGGTGCTGGTTCAGGGCGAAACCAGCAAAGGTCAGTTGCTGAAACAGTTTATCGATAAAGGCAATGCCTTACTGGTCGCGACCAGTAGTTTCTGGGAAGGGGTCGACGTGCGCGGCGATGCGCTTTCGCTGGTCATCATCGATAAGCTGCCGTTTACTTCACCGGAAGATCCTTTACTCAAGGCGCGGATGGAAGATTGCCGTATCCGCGGTGGCGATCCGTTTACCGATGTGCAGCTGCCGGATGCGGTGATCACTCTAAAGCAGGGCGTCGGGCGTCTGATCCGGGATACCGACGACCGGGGTGTGCTGGTGATTTGCGATCAGCGGCTGGTTTCGCGTCCTTATGGCGCGCTGTTTCTTAACAGCCTGCCGCCAACGCCGCGTACCCGCGATATCGCCCGCGCCATCGCCTTTATACGGCAGCAACCTGACGCCTGATTTTATGCTAAGATGCGCGCCGTTTTCATTCTCCTGAGGTGGTCATGTCAGCCCGAATTTTAGCGCTGGATACGGCGACAGAAGCCTGTTCAGCCGCCTTGCTGAATCAGCAACAGATTGATGCCCGATTTGAGATTGCTCCGCGCGATCATACTCAGCGCATTTTGCCGCTGATCGAAGAGTTACTGCTGGCGCAGCAGCTCGACCTGACCGATCTTGACGCGCTGGCCTTTGGTCGCGGTCCCGGCAGTTTTACCGGCGTGCGTATCGGAATTGGTATTGCCCAGGGCCTGGCACTCGGTGCGGCGCTGCCGATGATCGGTATCTCGACGCTGGCCACGCTGGCAGAGGGCGCCTGGCGTCTGCAGCGCACCACCCGCGTGTTAACCGCCATTGATGCGCGGATGGGCGAGGTCTACTGGGCCGAATACCAGCGCGACGAACGGGGCGTCTGGCAGGGTGAAGCCAGCGAAAGCGTGCTGTCACCCGCGGCCGCGCTGGCACGGATGCAGGCGCTGTCGGGCGAGTGGATGACTGCCGGCACCGGCTGGCAGGCTTATCCCGAACTGCAGCAGGGCCATTCCCTGACGCTGCACGCCAGTGACGTGAGTTTACCTGCCGCCGAAGATATGTTACCGCTGGCGGTCGTTGCTTTAGGCCAGGGTAATACCCTGCAACCGGAAAATGCCGAGCCAACCTATCTGCGTAATGAGGTGGCATGGAAAAAGTTGCCAGGCCGCTAGATCGCACGCAACTTATTGTTATGCGTCCAGTCTAAATCATTACGTAACGGGAGGACGCCTATGTCAATGTGCGCTAAAGGGCTAACAGGTCTGTTGCTGACCTGTACGCTGGTTTTAACAGGTTGTGTCTCAATTCCGGACAGCCTGCAGGGCAGTTCACCGCAGCCGCAACAGGATTTGTTGCGGGTCATGAACGATCCGGCCATCTATACCGGCCAGGAGTCACGTTTTGGCGGTAAGGTGGTGAATGTCACTAACCTTAACGGTAAAACCCGGCTGGAGATCGCCACGCAACCGCTGGATGAGAGTGCCCGTCCACGGCTGGGAGCGGCCTCGGTGGGTCGCATCTATGCCGATATCCACGGTTTCGTCGATCCGGTGGATGTGAGAGATCAGTTTGTAACGGTGCTGGGCAACATCAAAGGCACTGAGCCCGGTAAAATTGGCGAGGCGAACTACAAATTTGTGGTGATTGATGTGCGCGGCTATCAGCGCTGGCATCTGACCCGACAGGTGATGTCGCCGCCGCAGCCGATCGATCCGTGGATCTGGTATGGACCGACGCGTCATCGTCCCGGCTATTGGGGACCGAATCCCTACTGGGGAATGTACAGCAGCGGTCCGGCACAGGTCGAAACCATTCTGACTGAGTGATAGGGCAGTCACACTTTTCTGGCCCGGTAGCGCTGGTCGCCGCCGGGCTTTTTATTTGTCTGTTTTAACAGCACGAAATTTAGTGATGGACTTCGCAACCTCAACATGCCGAAACAGGCAAACTGGTACAATCAGTTAAAATATTGTTAACAAACCAGATTGGCTGAGGCAGCGATGGAAATACAACATGATTATCGGGGTGGATCCTTGAATAAGGTTTGGCTTAAACGCTACCCGGCTGATGTGCCAGCCGAAATAAGTGCAGATCGTTATACTTCGCTGGTGGATCTGTTTGAGCAGGCCGCCAAACGCTACGCCGATCAACCTGCATTCTGGAACATGGGTCAGAAGATGACCTATCGCCAACTGGAAGAGAAAAGCCGCGCGTTTGCGGCTTATCTGCAACAGCAGCTTGGTTTGAAAGCCGGCGATCGGGTCGCGCTGATGATGCCTAACCTGCTGCAGTATCCGGTGGCGCTGTTCGGCGTACTCCGCGCCGGCATGGTGGTTGTGAATGTGAATCCGCTCTATACGCCGCGCGAACTCAAGCACCAGCTGAATGACAGCGGTGCCAGCGCCATCGTTATTGTCTCCAACTTTGCCCATACGCTGGAAAAGGTAGTGGCGGAGACCGCTGTGCGCCACGTGATTCTGACCCGAATGGGCGATCAGCTGGCACCGGTCAAGGCGACGCTGGTTAATTTCGTGGTCAAATACGTCAAGCGACTGGTACCGAAATACCATTTGCCCGGCGCAATCTCGTTTCGTCAGGTAATGGAGCAGGGTGCCACGCTCACGTATCAGCGTCCGACGGTCAGCAATGACGATCTCGCTTTCCTGCAATATACCGGCGGCACTACCGGCATCGCCAAAGGCGCGATGCTGACTCATCGCAATATGCAGGCCAATCTGGAACAGACCAAAGCTACCTACGGTAAAGTTCTGCGCGACGGCAAAGAGTGTGTGGTCACGGCGCTGCCGCTCTATCACATCTTTGCCTTAACGGTGAATGGTCTGCTGTTCCTGGAGCTGGGCGGTCAGAATCTGTTGATTACCAATCCGCGCGACATCCCTGGCTTTGTTAAAGAGCTGTCGAAGTTTCCGTTTACCGCCATCACCGGCGTCAACACGCTGTTCAACGCGCTGCTGAATGATGAACAGTTCAATAAGCTCGACTTCAGTACGCTGCGGCTGTCAGCCGGGGGCGGGATGGCGGTGCAGAAAGCGGTGGCGGAACGCTGGGAAAAACTGACCGGTCACTATCTGCTGGAAGGCTACGGGCTGACGGAATGCTCGCCGCTGGTGTCGGTCAATCCTTACGATATCAGCTGCCACACCGGCAGCATTGGCTTACCGGTTCCCTCAACCGATGTGTTGATTCTGGATGATAACGGCAATGAGGTTTCACCAGGCGAACCGGGCGAACTGTGTATCAGCGGTCCACAGGTGATGCTCGGCTACTGGCAGCGCCCGGATGCCACGGAGGAAGTGCTGAAAAATGGCTGGCTCCACAGCGGCGATATTGTTACCGTTGATCAGGAAGGCTTTATTCGCATCGTCGATCGTAAGAAGGATATGATTCTGGTATCCGGCTTCAATGTTTATCCCAACGAGATCGAAGATGTGCTGATGCAACATCCGAAAGTACGTGAAGCGGCCGCGATCGGCGTGCCCAGCGATCTTTCCGGCGAGGCGGTGAAAGTCTGCGTGGTGAAAAAAGATGCCTCACTGACTAAAGAAGAGTTGCTAGACCACTGTCGCCGTCAGCTGACCGGATACAAAGTGCCGAAAATTATTGAGTTTCGTGATGAGCTGCCAAAAACCAACGTCGGCAAGATTCTGCGACGCGAATTGCGCGACGAAGTAAAAGCCAGCGCAAGCTAAGCCCTGGCAAGGATTCAGGTTAGACGCCGGCATGTCCGGCGTTTTTATTGTTTTTAACATGGAGCACCGCACGTTGTTGGCTGCGGTGAAAAACTAGACGTGAATTATTCTCTGATTGACCAGGATGAACAACTGGCTGAAGTCTGCCAGAAAGCGCGCCAGCATACGGCAGTGGCACTGGATACTGAATTCGTCCGCACCCGGACCTACTACCCGCAGCTCGGTTTGATCCAGCTGTTCGACGATCACCAGTTAGTGCTGATCGATCCCCTTGCGATCCGTGACTGGTCACCGTTTATCGCGTTGCTGACCGACACCGCAGTGACCAAATTCCTGCACGCCGGCGGCGAAGATCTGGAAGTCTTCCTGCACCGCTTTGGCGTCCTGCCACAGCCGATGATCGATACTCAGATTCTGGCGGCGTTCTCCGGCCAGCCGCTGTCGTGGGGCTTTGCCTCAATGGTGGCGCATTTTACCCAGGTCGAACTGGATAAGAGCGAGTCGCGTACCGACTGGTTAGCGCGTCCGCTGACCGAGCGTCAATGTCAGTATGCCGCGGCGGATGTGCACTATCTGCTGCCGATTGCCCATCAGCTGATGGTGCAGACCGAGGCGGCAGGCAACATGGCGGCTGCACTGAGTGAGTGTGACAATTTGTGCCAGCGTCGCCTCGACAGCTTAGCGCCTGAAGAAGCGTGGCGTGATATCACCAACGCCTGGCAACTGCGTCCGCGTCAGCTGGCAGCCCTGCAACGACTGGCCGCATGGCGTCTGAAGCTGGCGCGTGAAAAGGATATGGCGGTTAACTTTGTGGTGCGCGAAGAGCATCTGTGGAAAGTGGCGCGCTTCATGCCAGGTTCGCTGGGCGAACTGGACCATCTCGGCCTGTCCGGTCATGAGATCCGTTTCCACGGCAAAACGCTGGTGGCGCTGGTGGCAGAAGCCCAGGCGCTGGATGAGAGTGAACTGCCTGAGGCGCTCGGCAATCTGATCGACCATCCGCATTACAAGCAGGTGTTCAAGGCGATGAAAGCGCTGGTGCAGCAGGTGAGTGAGCAGAGCGGATTCAGTCAGGAATTACTGGCGTCACGGCGTCAGATCAACCAGGTTCTGAGCCAGCACTGGGGATTGAAGCCACAGGGACGTCAGCCGGAGTTACTGACCGGATGGCGCGGCGAATTGCTTAAACCCGGCATAGAGAAGATTCTGGCCGAGGTGTGACCGATAAAATTTCCCCTGCAACAGCGCAGGGGAAATTCAGGAAACGGTCAGCGTCATTTAGTCACTTCTTCCGTTTCCGGTAGCGTAACGTTCAGCTCCAGAATGGAGATATCGTCACCTTTCTGATCGAGCTGAACCGTGACCATTTCCGGATCGATTTTCACATATTTGCAAATCACTTCCAGAATGTCGCGCTTAAGTTGCGGAAGATAGTGGGGCTCACTGTCGCCCCTTCTGCGTTCTGCCACGATAATCTGCAGCCTTTCCTTGGCTATATTGGCAGTGTTCTTCTTCCGGGATAAAAAGAAATCAAGTAATGCCATGGTTTATCCCCCGAACAGGCGTTTCAGGAAACCCTTCTTCTCTTCTTCAATAAAGCGGAAGGGGCGAACTTCACCGAGCAACCGTTCAACGGTATCGGCATAGGCTTTGCCAGCATCTGATTCACCATCAAGGATCACCGGCTCGCCCTGGTTAGAGGCACGTAACACCGATTGATCTTCCGGGATCACGCCGACCAGAGGAATGCGTAAAATTTCCAGCACATCTTCCATGCTCAGCATATCGCCACGATTAACACGGCCCGGGTTGTATCGGGTCAGCAGCAGATGCTCCTTAACCGGCTCCTGGCTGTTTTCAGCGCGACGGGATTTTGACGAGATGATGCCGAGAATACGGTCTGAGTCACGTACCGATGAGACTTCCGGGTTAGTGGTGATGATCGCTTCATCAGCGAAGTAAAGCGCCATCAGTGCACCGGTTTCAATCCCTGCTGGCGAGTCGCAGACGATGAAATCGAACTCCATCGCCGCTAAATCGTTCAGTACTTTTTCGACGCCTTCACGGGTCAGTGCATCTTTGTCGCGGGTCTGTGACGCAGGCAGAATATAGAGCTGCTCGGTACGTTTATCGCGAATCAACGCCTGATTCAGCGACGCATCGCCCTGAATCACGTTGACGAAGTCGTAGACCACGCGTCGTTCACAACCCATGATCAAATCGAGGTTACGCAGGCCGATATCGAAATCGATAACGACCGTTTTTTTGCCTTTCTGCGCTAAACCGGTGGCGATGGCCGCGCTTGACGTGGTCTTACCAACGCCCCCTTTACCGGATGTAACTACAATAATGCGTGCCATAAATGTTGATTTCCTTAACAAAAGAAAAGGGGCCTAATTAAGTGTCTGGATGGTGAGCGCGCCATCCTGCAGGCAAAGGCGCGCCGCTTTACCAAAATACGCTTCGGGGATCTGATCCATGATCCAGTATTCGCCCGCTATCGAGACCAGCTCTGCTGCCAGATTGGTACAGAAAATCTGACAGTTGCGGTCTCCGCTGGCACCGGCGAGCGCGCGACCGCGCATCATGCCGTAAATATGAATGTTGCCGTCGGCAACCAGTTCGGCGCCGGCACTGACGCTGCTGGTGATGATTAAATCAGCGTCACGGGCATAAATTTGCTGACCCGAACGCACCGGGGTATTCACGATGCGGGTTTTTGCTGCCATCACCGGCTCAGCGGCGACCGGCTGAGGTTCCGGCACGGCGGCCGGGACGTCACTGCGCGTTTTCGCCTCTTTACCTTCCGCCAGAACCGGCAAGCCAGCGCGGGCGATCATGCGTTTCAGCGCGTCATCTTTGCAGCCGCTGACGCCGACAATCCGCAAACCGGTGGCGATAATCGCCTGCTGTAGCTGCTTCCAGTTAATATCGGCACTTAAAGCCGCAACGTTCAGCACCACCGGGGCGTTTTTCAGAAAATCCGGAGCCTGGTCAATCTTGTCCTGAAGTGCCTTACGAATCACCGCGGGATCGTGGTGATGCAGATGGACGACAGATAGGGTGAAACTGCTACCTTTGAATTCGATTGGCGTTTGCGACATCTGTCCCGACTCAGTCCTGTTTTCACTACCGCTGGCTAAGCGATGATAAAATCATCATTAAAGCGCCAACGGTGAATATTCGAAGTTCTGCAAGCATGTTATAGTTACAGCTATATTCAGACAAGCCTCAACGCTGGTTAATTCGAGTAAAAAATATGTTTTGTGTGATCTACAGAAGCCCGTTGCGCGACCAGACTTATCTCTATGTTGAAAAAAAAGACGATTTCTCTCGCGTTCCGCCAGAGTTGCTGAAAGGGTTTGGCAAGCCGCAACTGGCGATGGTGCTAAAGCTGGCGGGCCGTGACAGGCTGGCTAATGCGGATATCAATAAAGTAAAGCAGGGATTGAGTGAGCAGGGCTATTATTTACAACTCCCGCCGCCGATAGAAAGTCTGCTTACCGTTCATCTGCAGACAGATAAAAAAGTTTAATTCAGATTCATCTGTAAATATTAATCCTGTCGCTCTGATGCCGTCAGGATTAATATTTTTCTGGCCCCGCTAAAATTAACTGTACTGCTTATCTATCCAGTCATTTTTAAATCGCCTGCCTGATATTTAACGTCATTTGTACGTTTATTCATCACTTCAGCGTGCTGATTCACGCTTTTTGACAAATTCTCCACCCCGGACCGGTAAAAGCGTCTTATTATCAGGCGATGAGGTTGGCATTTCGATCAACACAGCCGCAAACATCGACCCGCCAGCCACGCTGGCATCACACCTAACCTACGCAGGGGATAAGCATGTATCAGCATCGTAACTGGCAAGGCGCTCTGTTGGATTTTCCGGTCAGCAAAGTGGTTTGCGTTGGCAGCAACTATGCGAAACACATTAAGGAGATGGGCAGCGCCACACCCACCGAACCGGTCATTTTTATCAAGCCGGAAACTTCACTGTGTGATTTGCGTCAGCCGCTGTCGATTCCGGATGCGTTTGGCGAAGTTCATCACGAGGTTGAGCTGGCGGTCCTGATTGGCGCAACCCTTAAGCAGGCGACAGAAGCGCATGTGGCGCAGGCGATTGCCGGCTACGGCGTGGCGCTTGATTTAACGCTGCGTGACCTGCAGGCAGGGCTGAAGAAAGCGGGCCAGCCGTGGGAAAAATCGAAAGGTTTCGATAATTCCTGTCCGATTTCCGGTTTTATCCCGGCCGCTGAATTCAGTGATGACCCGCAGAATACCGAACTTAAGCTGCGGGTGAATGGTGAGGTGCGTCAGCACGGTTCCACCGCGGATATGATCCATAAAATCCTGCCGCTGATTGCCCACATGAGCCAGTATTTCACCCTGCGCGCCGGTGATGTGATCCTGACCGGAACCCCGGAAGGGGTCGGCCCGATGCGCTCTGGCGACACGCTGGAAGTGTCACTGGCCGGACACGGCATCAGCACGCGCGTACTGTAAAACTTGCATCGCCGCACCAGAGGCTTTATAAGGTGCGGTTTACGCTAAACCCGGACAATCATCATGACTGACACCCCTTTCTGGCAACACAAACGCCTGGCACAAATGAGCGATGAGGAATGGGAATCCTTGTGTGATGGTTGTGGGCAGTGTTGTCTGAATAAGCTGCAGGATGCCGACACCGATGAGATCTACTTCACCAACGTCGCCTGTAATCAGCTGAATATCAAAACCTGCCAGTGCCGCAATTATGAACGTCGCTTCGAACTTGAAGAGGATTGCATCAAGCTGACGCGCGAGAACCTCACCACCTTCGACTGGCTGCCGCGCACCTGCGCCTATCGCCTGTTGGGTGAGGGCAAGCCGCTGCCAGCCTGGCATCCGCTGCGTGCTGGCTCAAAAAAAGAGATGCACGCCCAGCGGATTTCAGTACGTTACATTGCGGTGCGGGAGAGTGAAGTGCGCGACTGGGAAGATCACATTATCGATCGACCTGACCGCAACGGCTAACTGCCGGGATCATCATTAAAAAAGGCTGCCAGTGGCAGCCTTTTTGCTATCTGCGACTAACCAGTTTGTTATCAGCGACTAAACAGATCGCGGCGTTTCGCTTTAAACGGCTGGGCAATCAGTACCAGCAGCGCGACCAGCAGGTAAGCGGCGAACACCACGATCATCCACTGTGGCATGCTGAAGGTCAGGAAGGTCCAGCTGCGCTCTGCACAATCGCCGCTGGCGAGAAACACCGACGGCAGCCATTTATCCAGCGGTAAGCCACTGGGGAAACGTGCCGCAAAGTCACAGGTGGTAAAAGGATTGGGATGCAGCTGAATCATGGTGTGTTCATAGGAGAGGCGCAAACCTTGCCAGGCGCTATATAACCACAACGCCAGCGCCACCAGCCGTAACGGCGTTTTTGGCGCAATGGCACCGATCAGACCCGCACCCATTACGCCGAATAAGGCATTGCGTTCATAGATACACATTACGCAGGGCTTGAGACCCATAACATGCTGGAACCATAACGCCGTAAGTTCCAGCGCCAGCGCTGTCAGGGCCAGTAATAACCAGGCTCCGCGACTACGAGAACATTGATTCAGATATCGTAACATATTGCATTCCCTGTAAACGTTAATGCCTCGCAGTGTAAACCAAAAGCGCCGCCAAACCAGCCTGGCGCAGGGAAAAATCATGTTCAAATATGACCTGAACCTGATCCAGACCGGCTAAAAGGTTTACAGGTGCGGCGGTAAAAGCCATCCCAGACTGAGCAGGCTGTCGGTATACGGCACCAGCAGAAAGTGGATTGCCAGATAGCCGATCAGCGACAGTACCACGGTAAACGGCAGTGCCATCCAAACCATCCGTCCGTATGAGAGACGAATCAGTGGTGCCAGGGCCGAGGTCAGCAGGAACAGGAACGCCGCCTGGCCATTCGGTGTGGCGACTGACGGCAGATTGGTACCGGTGTTGATCGCCACCGCCAGCAACTCAAACTGCCGGGCGTCAATCGCGCCACGATCAAAAGCATGACGCGCCTCATTGATATAAACCGATCCGACGAAGACGTTATCTGAAATGGACGAGAGCAGGCCGTTGAAGACGTAGAACCACTTAAGCTGGGCGTCGGGCTCCGTGCTGAGCACAAAGGTGACCAGCGGTGCAAACAGTTGCTGCTCAATGATCACCGCCACGATAGCAAAAAACACCGTCAGCAATGCGGTAAACGGCAGCGCTTCGGTGAACGCCTGACCAATCGCATGCTCATCGGTGATGCCGCACAGCGCCGTCGCCATAATAATCACCGATAGCCCAATCAGACCGACCTCTGCCAGATGAAATGCCAGCGCGACAATTAACCAGATGCCAATCGCCGCCTGAATCCACAGTTTCAGCTTCTCCTGGCGGGTACGCTGTGCAGCGTTCTGCTGTTCACTCTCTTCCAGCAGTTGACGCACGCTGGCGGGCAGGGTGGCACCATAGCCAAACCAGCGGAATTTTTCGACCAGCACGCTGGTGACGATACCGCAGATCAGCACCGGGACCGTTACCGGCGCCATCCGCAGAAAGAACTGGACGAAGTCCCAGCTGGCGGCATGGGCAATAATCAGGTTTTGCGGTTCTCCCACCATGGTCATCACGCCACCCAGTGCGGTACCGACGCCCGCCTGCATCATCAGGCTGCGCAGAAAGGCCCGGAACTGTTCCAGCGTCTCACGCTGCGCCAGCGGATGATGCTGATATTGCGGATCCGAGGCGACACGGTGATAGATCTCATAAAAGCTGACGGCCACGCTGATCACCACGGCCAGTACCGTCAGTGCGTCGAGGAAGGCGGAAAGAAAGGCGGCGGCCAGACAGAACGTCACGCCGAGCAGCACTTTTGAGCGGATGGACAGCAGCAGGTGGGTAAAGACAAACAGCAGCAGCTGCTTCATAAAGAAGATGCCCGCCACCATAAAGATCAGCAGCAGCAGCACTTCCAGATTATTTGCCAGCTCGGTTTTGACCTGATCGGCGCTGGCCATGCCGATAATTATCGCCTCAACCGCCAGCAGGCCGCCTGGCAACAGCGGATGGCATTTAAGCGCCATGCCGAGGGTAAAAATAAATTCCGCTACCAGCAACCAGCCGGCGGCAAACGGGCTGACAAACGCATAAATCAACGGATTCACGATCAGGAAAACCAGCATTAATGCTTTATACCAGTCGGGCGACTGGCCCAGAAAATTCCGTTTTAACGCCTGCCCATATGTCATATCCATCGGAATAAGTATCCTGTTGTTGTGTATGGATTTCTGCCGCAAAGAATAATCCTTAGCGGGGCCTGGCGCAAATTAGCACGGTTCCACCGTGAGTCAGCCCTGAAAATTGGCTCTGCGTCCGGTTTAAATAGTTGCGCAGGCTATATCCGCTATAGGGCGTCTGGTATGATGAGTGCCCATCACAATTAAGAAAGCAACGAGAACACACTGCTATGGTAATTAAGGCTCAGAGCCCAGCGGGATTTGCTGAAGAGTATATTATTGAAAGCATCTGGAACAGCCGCTTTCCGCCAGGGTCGATTCTTCCTGCTGAACGTGAGCTTTCTGAATTGATTGGGGTAACACGTACCACCCTGCGTGAAGTGCTACAGCGCCTGGCGCGTGATGGCTGGCTGACCATTCAGCACGGTAAACCGACCCGGGTCAATGACTTCTGGGAAACCTCCGGACTGAATATTCTGGAAACCCTGGCGCGTCTCGATCACGACAGCGTGCCGGTGTTGATCGATAACCTGCTGTCGGTTCGCACCAATATATCGTCAATTTTTATCAGTCGTGCCCTGCGTCATCATCCGGAAAAAGCGCGTGAAGTGCTGGAAACCGTCGCCAGTGCCGACGACCAGGCGGATGCCTATACCGAACTCGACTACCGGATATTCCGCGGTCTGGCGTTTGCCTCCGGCAACCCCATCTACGGCTTGATCCTGAATGGGCTGAAAGGGCTCTATACCCGGGTAGGACGTCACTACTTCTCCAACCCGGAAGCGCGTCAGGTGGCGCGTGATTTCTACCTCTCGCTGCTGGCGCTGTGCGATAAAGAACCGAGCCAGGATGAGATCGTGGATGCGGTGCGCAACTACGGCCGTCGCAGCGGTGAAATCTGGCACAGCATGCAAAAAAGCATGCCGGATGACCTCGGCAGTAAACGCTAAAAAAAACCGGACATCACGTCCGGTTTTTTATTCTCAGGTTACAGTGGTGAACCGCGTGGGGGATTGCGATCCAGCAGCTCAACGCTGCCATCTTCATTCTGCTGTTCAAGAATCACATCAAATCCCCACAGACGATGGACATGCTTCAGCACTTCGCGCCGGCTTTTATCCAGCGGGGTGCGACTCTGCGGCACATAGCGCAACGTCAGCGATCGATCGCCACGTAAGTCCACGTTATAAACCTGAATGTTAGGCTCCAGATTGCTCAGGTTGTACTGGGCCGACAGCTGCTGGCGAATCGCCCGGTAGCCCGCTTCATCGTGGATAGCCGCAATCTCAAGGTAATTATTGCGGTCATCATCCAGCACGGTAAACAGCCGGAAGTCACGCATCACTTTCGGCGACAGGAACTGGCTGATGAAGCTCTCATCCTTGAATTCACGCATCGCGAAGTGCAGGGTTTCCAGCCAGTCCGAACCGGCGATATCCGGGAACCAGTAGCGATCCTCTTCGGTCGGTGACTGACAGATACGTTTGATGTCCTGGAACATCGCAAACCCTAAGGCGTAAGGGTTGATGCCGTTGTACCACTGGCTATTGTACGGCGGCTGAAACACCACGTTAGTGTGGCTGTGCAGGAACTCCATCATGAAGCGTTCCGACACTTTGCCTTCGTCATACAGATGGTTAAGGATGGTGTAGTGCCAGAAGGTGGCCCAGCCTTCGTTCATCACCTGCGTCTGCTTTTGCGGATAGAAATACTGGCTCACCTTACGCACGATGCGCAGGATTTCACGCTGCCACGGCTCCAGCAACGGCGCGTTCTTTTCCATAAAGTAGAGCAGGTTCTCCTGCGGTTCAGACGGATAACGCACTGCTTCAACCTGCACCGTCTCTTTTTCACGCCGTGGCAGAGTACGCCACAGGGTATTTACCTGGCTTTGCAGATACTCTTCGCGGCTCTTCTGTCGCGCTTTCTCCTCCTGCAGCGAGATCTTCTGCGGCCGTTTATAACGGTCAACACCGTAGTTCATCAGCGCGTGACAGGAGTCGAGCAGTCGTTCGACTTCCTCAACGCCGTAGCGCTCCTCGCAATCACTGATGTAATTTTTGGCAAATAGCAGGTAATCAACTATCGAACCAGCGTCGGTCCAGCTGCGGAACAGGTAGTTATTTTTGAAGAAAGAGTTATGACCGTAACAGGCGTGCGCCATCACCAGCGCCTGCATGGTCATGGTGTTCTCTTCCATCAGATAAGCGATGCAGGGATTGGAGTTGATTACAATCTCGTAGGCCAGACCCTGCTGACCATGCTTGTAGCGCTGTTCGGTTTCAATGAACTTCTTACCGAATGACCAGTGTGAATAATTGATCGGCATACCGACGCTGGAATAAGCGTCCATCATCTGCTCAGAGGTGATCACTTCGATTTGGTGCGGATAGGTATCGAGCCGGTAGAGTTTCGCCACGCGGTCGATCTCGGCTAAGTAGACATCGAGGAGTTCAAATGTCCAGTCTGGTCCGTCATTGAGTCGTTTGCTGTCCTTGATGGGATCGTCAAAGATTGTCGTCATAGCGCACCTCTTTTTTTGCAAACTGGCTGACCCGAAAGGCAACCCGTTCCGGTTATTTAAGGCTTCATCCTGAGAAAGGGAACCCGAAAAAAACTGAGCGAACACAACAATGATAGCCCACTGTCGCTTATCCGAAATGCGAACTCAAATGAATTCTTTGGCAGAAAATCATTCAGAGTGGATTGATGTGGAATTTAATAGCCTTTAACTCGACCATAAATTTAAAATCTGGAATATAATCCTGTTTATAAGCGGTTTGTATGGGGTTGAATGATTCTCCTGCCAAAAGCAGATTTAACTGGCTTCGTTGTCATTTATTTCTGAATTGGCCCGATAAGGCGGATAAATCTCTGTATTTTGCGCGGCGATATGATTTTAGTTACCTGTTAAGTAAAAAAGATGTGAAATAGTTGCTGAAATTTCGGGGTGATATCTGCTGAGTGAATCCGCTGAATGTCGCCTGATGAACAGTGAATTATGCTTTTACATGCCGGGTGGGGGACATATGCACGTTGTGATTCTGGGAAGTGGTGTGGTAGGTGTAGCCAGCGCGTGGTATCTGGCGCGGGCCGGACATCAGGTGACGGTGATTGATCGTCAGCCTGCCGCGGCGCTGGAGACCAGCGCGGGCAATGCCGGGCAGATTTCGCCAGGCTATGCGGCGCCCTGGGCGGCGCCGGGCGTGCCGTTGAAAGCGGTTAAATGGATGTTTCAGCGGCATGCACCGCTGGCGGTGCGGCTGGATGGCAGCAGCTTCCAGCTGGAATGGATGTGGCAGATGTTACGTAACTGCGATATCAACCACTATCAGCAGAATAAAAGCCGGATGGTACGGATTGCGGAATACAGCCGCGATTGCCTGAAAGCGCTGCGCGCCGAAACCGGTATCGCCTATGAAGGCCGGCAGGGCGGCACCCTGCAACTGTTCCGCACCCAACAGCAGTACGACAGCGCCAGCAAAGATATCGCGGTGCTACGCGAAGCGGGCGTGCCCTACGAATTGCTGGAAGCGCATCAGCTGGCGCGGGTTGAACCGGCGCTGGCGGCCACCCAGCATAAACTGACCGGCGGTTTACGCCTGCCGAATGATGAAACTGGCGACTGCCAGCTGTTTACCCAGCGGCTGGCAAAGATGGCAGAACAGGCCGGCGTGGTGTTCCGCTTCAATACCCCCATCGATCACCTGCTGCGCGACGGCAACCGCATCTACGGCGTGAAGTGCGGCGAGGAGATCATCAAAGCGGATCAGTATGTGGTAGCGCTGGGTTCCTACTCCACCGCGCTGCTGCGCAACGTGGTCGACATCCCGGTCTATCCGCTGAAAGGCTATTCGCTCACCATCCCGATTAAAAATCCGGATGCCGCCCCGGTCTCCACCATTCTCGACGAAACCTACAAAGTCGCGGTAACCCGCTTTGACGATCGTATCCGGGTTGGCGGCATGGCGGAAATCGTTGGTTTTAACACCAGACTGACCGAAGCACGGCGGGAAACGCTGGAGATGGTGGTCAGTGATCTCTATCCTGAAGGCGGTCATCTGGCGCAGGCCAGCTTCTGGACCGGATTGCGTCCCATGACGCCTGACGGTACGCCAATTGTCGGTGCGACCCCGGTGGCTAACCTCTGGCTCAACACCGGTCACGGGACGCTGGGCTGGACGATGGCCTGCGGTTCAGGTCAGCTGCTGGCCGATCTGATTTCCGGCAAAAAACCGTCGATCGCCGCGGATGACTTATCGGTGTTTCGCTATTTACCCGGTTTCGTGGCGAGTGCTTCGCCACTGCGTAACGCCAACGCTACTCGTTAAGCTCTCAGGGAGAGGAAGGATGTCACGTCCGATTGTCGCTACCATCAATCAGCAGGCATTGCGGCATAACCTGGCGGTGGTTCGCCAGGCCGCGCCTGCGTCCCGCGTCTGGTCGGTGGTTAAGGCTAACGCTTACGGTCATGGTCTTGCCCGCGTCTGGGAAAGTCTGGCCACCACCGACGGTTTTGCCCTGCTTAATCTGGAAGAGGCGATTCTGCTGCGCGAGCAGGGCTGGAAAAAACCGATCCTGCTACTGGAGGGATTTTTTCAGCCAGAGGATCTGCAGCTGATCGATCGCTATCGCCTGACCACCAGCGTGCACAGTAACTGGCAGATTAAAGCGCTGGCTAACGCGACGCTGTCGGCACCGGTTGATATCTATCTTAAGGTCAACAGCGGGATGAACCGGCTCGGTTTCCGGCCCGAACAGGTGAATGCAGCGTGGCAGAAACTGCGCGCACTTAACAACGTCGCTGAAATGACGCTGATGGCCCATTTCGCGGATGCGGAGAATCCCGACGGCATTATCGTTCCGCTGCAGCGGATTGAGCAGGCGGCCGAGGGGCTGAACTGCCCGCGATCGCTGTCCAACTCTGCCTGTACCCTGTGGCACCCTGAAGCGCATTATGACTGGGTGCGGCCCGGCATTATTCTGTATGGCGCGTCACCGAGCGGCGACTGGCAGGATATTGCCAGCAGCGGTCTGGAACCGGTGATGACGCTGAGCAGTGAGATTATCGGCATTCAGCAGCTGCAGGCGGGTGATGGTGTTGGCTATGGCTACCGTTATCATGCCACCCAGGCGCAGCGGATTGGCGTAGTGGCCTGTGGCTATGCGGATGGCTATCCGCGCCATGCGCCAACCGGAACGCCGGTCAGCGTTGATGGGATCATGACTCAGGTGGTGGGTGCGGTATCAATGGACATGATCACCGTCGATCTGACCCCCTGTCCGCAGGCCGGAATCGGCTCGCGGGTGGAATTGTGGGGCGAACAGGTGAAAATCGATCAGGTGGCAAAAGCGGCCGGAACGGTAGGGTACGAACTGATGTGCGCACTGGCTCCCCGCGTTCCGGTTCAGCTAAGTTAAATTCAGGTCAGCGCGGTCACCCGGCCGCGCATCTTCCTGCTGCAGCGCCAGGCGACCAACGCCAGTATGGCACCCAGCAACATCATCAGGCTCAGTGACAGCTTCTCAGCCATCGGCAGCGCCACGATAATCAGGCTGCCTGCCGCACCGCCCGCCATCTGGATAAATCCCTGTAAGGCGGATGCCACCCCAGCCTGTTGCTGATACGGCTCCAGTGCATAGCTGGTGGCCGGACCGACGGTAAACGCCAGTCCCGCGACTGATACCGCCACCGGGAACATATACAGCGCCCAGTGAGTCTGCATTGACGCCGGGAACAGCATCATTCCTGCCAGCAACAGCAGCGCGCCCAGCAGCATAGTGACAAACCCCATCGCCAGACAGAAAGGCCGTCCCGCTTTGCGGATGGTTTTATTGACGAACACACTGACGAACATGATCCAGAAGCCGTTAGCGCCAAAGGCAAAGGAGAACTGAATCGGCGATAAGCCACCCTCGGTCATCAAAACCTGCGGAGCCAGCGAGACATAGGTCAGCACCATGCCCAGAGCGCCCGCATTGGCAAAGGCAAAGGCGAGGAAGCGTGGCTGACGCAGAATGGCGGCATACTGCGCAATCGGCAGGCCTTTGACCCGTAGAGTATCGGCCGGACGCGTTTCCGGCAGCCAGATAATCACCAGCAGCATGATCAGCGCGCCGTAGCCGCACAGGAACCAGAAGGGCGCGCGCCAGTCAAAGGCGCTGGCCAGCAGGCCACCCAGCAGCGGTGCCAGGGCCGGCACGATGTTTAACGCGCCATTCAGAAAGCCGTAGGCGCGTGCCGCATCATCACCGCTCAGACGGTCACGTACGCCGCTGAAGGCGACCACCGCACTACAACAGACGCCACAGCCCTGCACCAGACGGGCAATCAGGAACAGCGGAAACGAGGTGGCCGTGGCGGCGATGACGCTGCCTGCGATGTAAAGCGCCAGCCCCAGCAGGGCGATCGGCTTGCGACCGTAGTTATCCACCAGCGGACCGGTCACCAGTTGTCCCAGTCCCATCACCAGCAGAAACAGGGGAATGGTGGTCTGCACCAGATTGACCGGGGTATTCAGCCCTTCCGCAATCTGCGGCAGTGTGGGCAAATAGAGATCGATGCCTAAAGGTGCCAGCAGCACCAGGCTCAATAACAGTAGAGTAAATTTTTGCATAACGACCAGAGGGTAAACGTTCTGTTAAAAAACGAGCCGCAGAGGGTAATGATTCAGGGCGAAAAAAGATAGAGGGGAACGTGCGGAAGTTGCGATGCCTGCTGTAAACAGGCATCGCATAACAGGTTTAGTAAGCACCGTCACGGCGCAGTACCACCCCGGCGGTTTTGAACAGAATGGCGATATCGGTCCACAGCGCCCAGTTTTTGACATACCAGGAGTCAAAGTAGACGCGGGTATCATAATCAATGTCATTACGTCCGCTGACCTGCCACAAGCCGGTCATTCCGGGCTTCGCCATCAGATAGTAATCGACATCGCCAGCATAACGTTCCAGCTCCGCTTCAATCACCGGACGCGGCCCGACCAGACTCATCTCGCCACGGATCACGTTCCACAGCTGCGGCAGCTCATCCAGACTGGTTTTACGCAGGAAGCCACCGATCTTTGTAATGCGCGGATCGTTCTTCAGTTTAAAGTCCTTATCCCACTCAATGCGCGCCGCTTCGCTGGTGGCCAGCAGATTCTCCAGCACCTCCTTCGAGTTGGTGACCATTGAACGGAACTTAAGGCATTTAAACTTCTTACCATCCTGGCCGACGCGCTCATGGCCGTAAATCGCGTTGCCGCCGTCGCGTTTCACCATGTAGCAGAGCAGGGCGAAAATCGGACCGAGAAACAGCAGCAGCATCGAAGCGACAATCAGGTCAAAGGCGCGCTTCAGGAACCGCGACGAGTATTTGGCCAGATTATTGCTGACCCGCAGGATCATCACTTCATGGCTGAAGATAAACGACATGTCGGTACCGTAGAGCGGCACACCGCGCAGGGTCGGGATCACTGAGACAGAGCGACAGTTCATCTTCGACAGGAACTTCAGCCAGCGGTCGCGCATCGGTTGCTGCTCATATTCCATCGCCACAATAAACTGCACGTTGTCACGGTCGATAGTTTGCCAGTTGATATCTTTCCAGGTGATCACCGGCACGCCATTAACCGTTTGCTGCGCCGGTACGTCATCTACCGAGATAAATGCCTGCACGTTATAGCCGAGGATCTCCTCGCTCTGTAGCGCGGCGTAGGCTTCGGTGGCGTTACGGCCGGAACCAATAATAATGGTCTCTTTCTGCCACTGACCGGCTTTATTAATGGCGCGCTTAACCAACGCGCGCATTAACGGCAGCAGCAGCAGTGCGTACGTCCAGCTGAACACCCACACCATGCGGGAAAAATCCCACTTAGAGAAAGCAATCAGGGCGAGATCGAGCAGGGAGAAAACGAAAAGCGTCTTAACGATTTCTTTCAGCTCGAACCAAAAGGGTTTGCGATAGGTGTAGTGACGCAGGCGTACCCAGAACCAGCCGGTACACATGACGGACATAATAAACTGCGCGACAAAACGGTATTCAATTTGTTGCGGGGGAATAAAAGTATCCAGCTCTCCCCAAATACCCTGAATAGTGGCGGCCGATAAAAACAACGCCAGATTAAGTGCAATCAAATCAGAAAAACTCAGGGCGAACTTTACGATGATATTTTTACGCGTTCCGCTCCACGAGCGGCTCGGGTTATTCATTATCAATGTACTTGCCATAAAACCTGCTCTCTTTCTTAAGTAAAAGATGGCCTGACCAGAATCAAGTACGCGTTCAGGAGTGGGCTACTGAAAAAATTAAAAAATAATTTTCAGTCTGTTGCAGTCAGTACAGCCAAACGAAGCTGCGAAAAGAGTGACTGACAAAGCGTGATGTCACTCACGAAATATTGCAGCGTTGAGAAAGAGTATGCAGGAGTTATTTGACAGAGTTAATACGGAAAAAATCTGAAAACATCAAAATTGATTAAAGTTTTAAAAGGGTAACTGATTGTTCTGGCAGGATAAAATAAGAGAAGGGGCGGTTATAACCAAACTGTTTAAGACTATTTTTAGGAATTACCGCCAGATTGTCCGACTGGCGGTAAGGCAGGTAACTCAGGCTGGCTTCTTTAAAATCCAGCGGTCCTGCTGTTTATCGTAATGCCCGATTTGCAGATTAACCGGTTCGCCGTCGATCCAGGCCGGAACGCTGGTATCACGATCCCAGCCATCCAGTTGCGTAATTAAGCCGGGATTAGTGTCACAGGGGATACTGACGGTGTCGGGGTTCTCACTGTCAAGATCGGCATCCACAATCTCATAACGTCCAATTTTAACCACGTGTCCCATTCATTTCTCCCGTTTATGCTGGCTTGAACTATTAGCTTAGTGCATCAGCAGAAATTAACGTGGCTGAATGATTAGGATTATTCCTTCTCTTCAGCCGGACGCACACCAATCTTCACGATCCGGTTATCTTCTTTCTCGGCGACGGTCCAGGTCAGCTGATTCCATTCCACCTGGTCGCCCACCACCGGCGCGCCACCCAGCATGCTGAGCATCAGTTGTCCCAGCGATTGCTGGTCATTGGTCGCCTCGTCCAGTTCGAGGCCGTAGATTTGCGCCACATCCCGCAGACGGGCTTCTGCATCGAGGATGAAGTCACCAAAGAAGCGCTGATCGAGAGAGACCGGCGGCGACTGACTGAACATCTTGCCGAGCGCCGGCAGATCGCGTTCGCGGCCAATCACGCAGATTACATCGTTCTCTTTCAGGCGCGTCCCGCCGTTGGGGTGCATCAGCACATTGTCGCGGAACAGCGCCGCAATCCGGGTCTCACGCGGCATCTGCAAATCACGCAGCGCGGCACCGACACACCATTTATCGGCGCTGAGCTGATAAACAAACTGCTCCCACGGATTCTCCGGGTGAATATCCAGACCCACCCGGCTGATCGGCGAGGCGGTCGGCGGCACCACCACTTTGGCTTTTTTGGCGGCAAAGCCCAGCGAGGTGCCCTGCAGCATCAGCGACACCAGCACCACGAAGAAGGCAATATTGAAATAGAGCGAGGCGTTTTCCAATCCCGCCATCATCGGGAAGACCGCCAGGATAATCGGCACCGCACCGCGTAAGCCCACCCAGCTGATAAAGAAACGTTCGCGGGTAGTGAAACTGCGGAACGGCAGCAGGCCAATAAACACCGACAACGGACGTGCCACCAGAATCAGCCACAGCGACAGGATCATCGCCGGCACGGCGATATGCCACAGGTCAGACGGGGTAACCAGCAGACCAAGCACGATGAACATCCCGATCTGACTCAGCCAGGCCATGCCGTCGAAGGTCTGCAAAATACCGTGACGGTTACGGATTGGGCTGTTGCCCAGCAGAAAGCCGCACAGGTAGACCGCGAGAATGCCGCTGCCTTCTAATACCGTGGTCAGGGCGAAAACCAGAATGCCGCCACTCAACGCCAGCAGCGGATAGAGCCCGCCAGCCAGGCTGATGCGGTTGATCAACTGTTGCAGCGCCCAGCCGCCGCCCAAACCTAGCACAATACCCAGCCCGAACTGCTGCACCAGATGCACCAGGAACATCCAGTCGAGCCCGGTCTGACCCTGCTCAATCATCTCAATCAGGGTAATGGTCAGAAACACCGCCATCGGGTCGTTACTGCCGGATTCAATCTCAAGAGTGGAGCTGACGCGCTCATTGAGCCCCTTATCGCCCAGCAGCGAGAACACCGCCGCCGCATCGGTTGAACCGATAATCGCGCCAATCAGAAAACCCTGCATCATATCCAGATTAAACAGCCAGGCCGCCACCACGCCGGTTAAGCCGGCGGTAATCATTACGCCGATGGTCGCCAGCGACAGGGCGGGCCCCAGCGCCACCTTAAACGAGCTGGCTTTGGTTCGCATGCCACCATCCAGCAGGATGATAGCCAGCGCCAGGTTGGAGATCAGATAAGCGGCGGGATAGTTATCAAAGGCGATACCGCCGATGCCATCAATCCCGGTCAGCATGCCGAGTGCCAGGAAGATAACCAGGATAGGAATGCCGAGGCGCGAGGAGAAAGAGCTGAGCAAAATGCTCGAGGCGACCAGCACGGAACCGATGATAAACAGACTGTAAACTATGGTGTGGTTCAAACCCGGGCTCCTGAGATATGGCGTTGAGTTGCATCAAATCATGACAAATGTCCATGCTATGTCTAAAAGATAATGTTTTATCAAGGAGTTGTCATGGTCAAAATGAAAATTATACGAATTGCTTATTGGCTTATGGAATCAGATTAATGTGAAGAATGAGGGAGTTGGCAGGCAAGGGGGAGAAAAACGACTGTTTTATCAGGTTATTCAGCAGATAAAAAACAAGCCGGTGATAAGCCGGCTTGGATGATCAGGCTTCGGTCGCCTGTTTATGAAACAGAGAACGGAACACCGGATAGATATCTTCCGGTTCGCGAATATGCTCTATCGCGAAGTTGTCGAACATCGCCTGCAGATGCTCATACTCGCGCCACAAGGTCTGGTGGGCGCGACGGGTGATTTCGATATAACTGTAGTAACGCACCACGGGCAGGATATTCTTCGCCAGAATTTCGTGACAAAGCGGTGAATCATCGGCCCAGTTATCGCCATCGGACGCCTGCGCAGCGTAGATATTCCACTGCGCCGGGTCATAGCGATCCTTGACCACCTCATCCATCAGCTTCAGCGCGCTGGAAACGATGGTGCCACCGGTCTCCTGCGAGTAGAAGAACTCCTGTTCGTCAACCTCTTTAGCCTGAGTGTGGTGACGGATATAGACCACATCGACATTCTTGTAGGTCCGGCTCAGGAACAGATAGAGCAAAATGTAGAAACGCTTGGCCATATCTTTAGTGGCCTGATCCATTGAACCTGAGACATCCATTAAGCAGAACATCACCGCCTGGCTGGAGGGCTCCGGACGCTTCTCAAAGTTTTTGTAGCGCAGGTCAAAGGTGTCGATAAACGGCACCCGCTCGATGCGTGCGCGCAGTTCAGCGATATCCTTGCGCAGGCGCTCCTCTTCCAGCAGCTGGGCCGGTTCCGATTTCTCAACGATGCTGAGCGTCTCTTCCAGCTCGTGCAGCATCCGCCGTTTCCCTGCGGTCATCGCCGTACGGCGCGCCAGTGAATTTTGCAACGAGCGCACCACACTGATGTTGGCGGGCACCCCGTTAGAGGTGTAGCCGGCGCGGTGCGTTTTGTATTCATTCAGCTGACGATGCTGGTTACGACGCAGGTTGGGCAGCGCCAGATCTTCAAACAGCAGATCGAGATATTCATCCTTGGAAATCTGAAAGACGAATTCATCCTGTCCTTCGCCATCCTGACTGGCGTTGCCCTGACCACTGCCGCCGCCACCGCCGCCCTGCGGTCGCTCAATGCGATCATTCTGCACAAAATGGTCGTTTCCGGGATGCACGCGATGGCGATTGCCGCCGCGTCCCTGGTGGAAAATCGGCTCATTGATGTCATCAATAGGTATCGAAACAGATTCACCGCTGCTGACGTCGGTAACCGAGCGTTTATTGATGGCCTCGGAGATCGACTGCTTGATTTGCGACTTGTAACGGCGCAAGAAGCGCTGGCGGTTAACCGCGCTCTTGTTTTTACCGTTCAGCCGGCGATCGATGAAATAGGCCATAGTGTTCCCCCAAACTACATTGCAAGCAGGTCGGGCTAGCCCGACCTTTAGACGACCGGTATCGAAATACCGGTTTGCTTACTTTAATCAGGACGATTTACGCACACGCAAATACCATTCACACAGCAGGCGCACCTGTTTGCGGGTATAGCCTTTTTCCATCATGCGATCGACGAAATCATCATGTTTCTTCTGCTCATCGGTAGAGGTCTTGGTATTGAAGGAGATCACCGGCAGCAACTCTTCCGTATTCGAGAACATTTTCTTCTCGATCACGGTGCGTAATTTCTCGTAACTGGTCCAGTTCGGATTGCGACCGTTATTGTGTGCCCGGGCGCGCAGCACAAAGTTGACAATCTCGTTACGGAAATCTTTCGGGTTACTGATACCAGCAGGTTTCTCAATCTTCTCCAGCTCCGCATTCAGTGATTCACGATCGAACAGCTGACCGGTATCGGGATCGCGATACTCCTGATCCTGAATCCAGAAGTCGGCGTAGGTCACGTAGCGATCGAAGATGTTCTGACCATACTCGGAATAGGATTCCAGGTAAGCGGTCTGAATCTCTTTGCCAATGAACTCGGCGTATTTCGGGATCAGATAGCCTTTCAGGTGCTCCAGGTATTTTTCCGCCTGGTCCTGCGGGAACTGCTCACGTTCAATCTGCTGCTCCAGCACGTAAAACAGGTGCACCGGGTTGGCCGCCACTTCGGCATGGTCAAAGTTGAAGACGCGCGACAGGATCTTAAAGGCAAAACGGGTCGACAGACCGTTCATCCCTTCATCCACGCCAGCGTAGTCATGATACTCCTGCCACGATTTGGCTTTAGGATCGGTATCTTTCAGGCTTTCGCCGTCATAAACCCGCATTTTGGAGTAGATGCTTGAGTTTTCCGGATCTTTCAGCCGCGACAGAATCGAAAAGCGAGCCAGGGTTTCCAGCGTGCCGGGTGCACAAGGCGAGGTGGCCAGCTCACTGTGATTCAGCAGTTTTTCATATATTTTGATCTCTTCTGAGACCCGCAGGCAATAAGGCACTTTGACGATGTAAACACGGTCAAGGAACGCCTCATTGTTTTTGTTATTACGGAAGGTGACCCATTCTGATTCGTTAGAGTGCGCCAGAATGATGCCGTTAAACGGCAGGGCCGAAATACCCTCGGTACCGTTATAGTTACCTTCCTGGGTAGCGGTCAGTAAGGGATGCAGTACCTTAATCGGCGCCTTAAACATCTCGACGAATTCCATGATTCCCTGGTTAGCGCGGCACAATGCGCCGGAGTAGCCGTAGGCATCAGGATCGTTTTGCGCGTGATTTTCCAGTTTACGGATGTCCACTTTACCCACCAGCGCCGAGATATCCTGGTTGTTCTCATCGCCAGGTTCGGTTTTGGCAATCGCCAGTTGTTCAAGAATCGATGGCCAGACCTTAACCACTTTAAAGCGTGAGATATCGCCACCGAAATCGTGCAGACGTTTAGCCGCCCACGGCGACATAATGGTACCGAGGTAGCGACGCGGCACGCCGTACTCTTTTTCAAGGATATGGGCATCTTCCTGCGGGTTGAACAGGCAGAGCGGATGGTCATTGACCGGGCTGCGTTCGCCATCGGCGCTCAGCACGTAGATCGGTACGCGCTGCATCAGCGATTTAAGCCGCTCAGCCAGCGAGGATTTACCACCGCCGACCGGACCCAGCAGATAGAGGATCTGTTTCTTCTCTTCAAGTCCCTGAGCGGCATGTTTCAGGTAGGAGACGATTTGTTCAATCGCTTCCTCCATGCCGTAAAACTCCTCGAACGCCGGATAGCGTCCCATCACACGGTTGGAGAATATTCTGGAAAGGCGTGGCTCCTGAGCAGTGTCAACCATTACTGGCTCACCAATAGCCATTAACAGTCGCTCTGCAGCGTTGGCGTATGCACTGCGATCCTGCTTACAGATAGCAAGAAATTCCTGCAGTGTGAACTCTTCGTCCTTGGCAGCTTCATAACGCTGACGATAGTGATCGAATATATTCATAGCGATGCCCGTCCTTTCGTTTTTAGCACAGGTAAGGAGCGTAATTAGAGGCTCATGCAGCTCCCGGAAGATATTCTCTATTGAGTACAGCAACCCTTATGCCAACCTGATCGTTTTTATCGGGATACACAACTTTTATGGTTACTCTGCTCGTACAATATGTCTGGTCTTACTTCTAACTGTAGATGGCTTCTAAGAAATTTCCTCCATGGCTGTGGATAGGTGAGGGTGAGATCAACAACATAATCGGTTTGATGTAAGGCCGGTATGCGCCTCTGTTGACTTAACTTAACGTGATTTTAACCTTTAATGCCACTTTCAGCGGCTGGTCGCTTAAAGGAATTCGATATAAGTTAATCCAGTCGCAAAAAAACGTTAGACTTCATGTTTGATTGTTATATTTATGGAATGAATAAATTGTGAACCAATTCAAATTTAAGGCGCTTGTCGCACTTTTACCTTGTTATTTGCTCTCTGGCGGCGTTAACGCCGCACCGCTTTCTGTCGGTGCTTCAGTGATTTATGCCGAGTCCCCTTATCGTGGTGGTCAGGACCGTTATCTGCCGGTTCCGGTGATCAATTACGAAGGTGAAGACTTCTGGTTCCGCAGCCTGCAGGGCGGTTACTACCTGTGGAAAGATCCGCAGAACCAGCTGTCACTGACGGTGCTCGGTTCCCCGCAGGAATACAAACCCAGCGACAACGATCTGGGCGATATGAAAGGGCTGGATAAACGTCGCATGACCCTGATGGCGGGTGCTACCTACCGTCATACTGCCGACTGGGGTATTGTTCGCACCGCCTTACTGGGTGACGTGCTGAACAACAGCAACGGTATGATCTGGGACTTAACCTACCTTTACCGTTTCGAAATGGGTGATTTCAGCCTGACGCCGGGTATTGGTGCGATGTGGAACAGTGCCAATCAAAACCGTTATTACTACGGTGTTTCCGGCCATGAAAGCGCCCGTACCGGCATCAGCCGCTACAATCCGGATGACAGCTGGTCACCTTATGTCGAGCTGAGCGCCAGCTATCAGATTTCGCCGGAGTGGAACGTTGGCGTCGTCGGACGCTATACCCGCTTCGACAGCGAAATCAAAGACAGCCCGATGATTGATAAAAGCGGCCAGGCGACACTCTGGACCGGCGTCAGTTACACCTTCTGATAACGCACTAAACGAGGGCATTTTATGCCCTCTGTTCTTTTATGGGGCCTCATAATGGGGCGGGAGAGCGGAATGCGTAACCTCATCAATTTTGCCGGCCATCGCTCTCTGCCGGTGATCGGCCAGGGCAGCTGGTATATGGGCGAAAATCCGGCGCAGCGTGCAACCGAAGTCGCTGCGCTGCAGGCCGGACTGGCATGCGGTCTGCGCCTGATCGACACGGCGGAAATGTACGCTGACGGCGCTGCAGAACAGGTAGTGGGTGAAGCGCTGCAGGGGCGTCGTGACCAGGCACTGGTGGTGTCTAAAGTCTATCCGTGGAATGCCGGTGAGCAGGATGCTATCGGGGCCTGCGAGCGCAGCCTGCGCCGCCTGAGAACCGATTATCTCGATCTTTACCTGCTGCACTGGCGCGGTAACGTTCCGCTGGAAGAGACAATACGGGCGATGGAACGTCTGCAGCAGCAGGGTAAAATCCGCTACTGGGGCGTCTCTAATTTCGATACCGATGATATGGCTGAGCTGTGGGATGAAGCGGGTGGGGCGCAGTGCGCGACCAATCAGGTACTGTACCATCTTGGCTCACGCGGCATTGAATATGATCTGTTGCCAGCCTGCCAGCAGCGAAACCTGCCGATCATGGCTTATTGTCCGCTGGCACAGGCCGGACGACTACGCGATAGCCTGTTCAGCGATCCACAACTGACCCGGCTTGCACAGCAAAAGGGCATCAGCGTGGCGCAGCTACTGCTGGCGTGGGTAATCCGTCAGCCTGGGGTTATCGCTATTCCCAAAGCCAGTTCTGTCGCCCATGTGCAGGAAAATGCTGCGGCGCTGGAGGTGGTTCTGACAGAGGACGATCTCAGCCTGATCAACCAGCGCTATCCGGCACCGCAGCACAAGTTGCCGCTCGACGTGGTTTAAGCCTTAACCGCCTCGCCGCTGACTTTTTTCTTCAGGCGGAAGGTGGTGGCCAGACGGGCCGGCTTTTCGCCTGCACTGCGCAGTGGCTTGTTGATACGGGCCGTCTCGACGCAAACCATGGTTTTGTAGCCCTCATTCGGCATATCGGCCATGCTGCAGGAGAGCTCAACCCCTGGATTCCACGTAACAACGTCACTGTGATGGTGATGATAGACTTCAATCTGCCGCTGAGCAGCCGGATCGTTGATCACTGAGCAGTCTTCGGCTGCGGTAAAGATGCGGTCAATCCGGCCCGGATAGCGCTGCTTACCGTCACTGCTGCCGATCTCACCCTGATTTACCTTGTCGATATAGCTGTTTCCCAGCCCTGACACTTCAACGCCGCTGATATCGCTGACGGTGAAATAACTGTGCAGCGCGGCGGTTGCTTCAAAGTCACCGTGCGCTTCCAGTTCGATCTCGCAATGCTGGCCGAGCCGGAAGCGGGCAATTAAGGTGAACTCATGCGGCCACAGCTTCAGCGTCTGAGCATTGCTTTCCAGCACCAGCGTCAGCATCACGCCATCTTCATTTTCATCATGCGCTGACAGCGTCCACGGCTGATTGCGAGCAAAGCCGTGCGCCGGTTCGCCTGCCGGGCCAAACCAGGGCCAGCAGATCGGCACGCCGCCGCGAATCGCTTTACCGGCCGCAAACTGGCTCTTGTCACTGAGCCACAGTACCGGTTGCTCACCGCTGGGCTGCCAGGCAATCAGATGGGCGCCCTGCAGTGTTAGAGCCGCACGTACTTTGGGATGACTGACGATAATCGCCGGCAGTTCTCCGACCTGACGCTGCGAGAGGTAAGGGGAGATCTGCGTCACCACCGGCAGAGAAAACAGTTTATCTTGCATGTTCGATTCCTTCCTGAGCGGATCAAAAAAAGGGCGACCGAAGTCGCCCTTATTCTCAATGATGTCTGGCTGCCTTATTTAGCAGAAACCAGCGCAATCAGGTCGAGAACTTTGTTTGAGTAGCCAGTTTCGTTGTCATACCAGGAAACCAGTTTCACAAAGTTGTCGTTCAGCGCGATACCGGCTTTAGCGTCAAACACTGAAGTCAGGATTTCGCCGTTGAAGTCAGTAGAAACCACGTCATCTTCAACATAGCCCAGCACGTCTTTCATCTCGCCTTCTGCAGCGGCTTTGATAGCAGCACAGATTTCTTTGTAAGAAGCCGCTTTTTCCAGACGTACAGTCAGGTCAACGACGGAGACGTTAGGGGTTGGTACGCGGAAAGCCATACCGGTCAGTTTGCCGTTCAGCTCTGGCAGAACTTTACCCACTGCTTTCGCTGCGCCAGTTGATGAAGGGATGATGTTCTGAGATGCGCCGCGGCCGCCGCGCCAGTCTTTGTGAGACGGGCCATCAACGGTTTTCTGGGTAGCGGTAGTTGCGTGAACAGTGGTCATCAGACCTTCAACGATACCAAACTTGTCGTTGATCACTTTTGCCAGTGGAGCCAGGCAGTTAGTGGTGCACGATGCGTTAGAAACGATATCCTGACCCTGGTATTTGTCGAAGTTTGCACCACGAACAAACATTGGGGTGTCATCTTTCGATGGACCAGTCAGAACAACTTTCTTCGCGCCTGCAGTGATGTGTTTACGTGCAGTTTCATCGGTCAGGAAAATACCGGTTGCTTCAGCAACAACGTCAACGCCGACTTCGTCCCACTTCAGGTTAGCCGGATCTCTCTCAGAGGTAACACGGATTTTCTTGCCGTTAACAACCAGCGCGCCGTCCTGAACTTCTACGGTGCCGTCGAAACGACCGTGAGTAGAGTCATACTTCAGCATGTACGCCATGTAATCGGCGTCCAGCAGGTCGTTGATTGCAACGATTTCGATGTCAGAACGCTGTTGAGCAGCACGGAAAACGATGCGACCGATACGGCCAAAACCGTTGATACCTACTTTGATAGTCATATATTCCACCAGCTATTTGTTAGTGAATAAAAGGTTGCCTGTAAAATTACAAAAACCTTACCAGGCGTCAAGCGGAATCGTGTCAATTGTTGCGACAGGTCAATTCGCCTGAAAGGAATTATTCGATGCGCAATCGCTTGCGGACCGCCAATGATATCGCGCTTCGTTTAATCAATCGCCGAATATATAGGGATGCTCCGGATAAAAGGTGATCGAAGTCACAAATCCGGGTTGCAGACGTCGGACTGAAAGGGTGAGCACGAAAAAAGACCCGCCTTATGTTGATCATTTGTTAGAATAGTAGTCGAAATTTTCAGAATGGCACCTTCCGGAATCTTAAAAATGGCTAAAGACACCGCACCCGAAGCAAAAATTGCGCAGCTGACAGAAATGCAGCGTTATGTGACCCAGCATCGCGGAACGGAGCCGCCTTACAGTGGCGCACTGCTGCACAACAAACAGGAAGGCATTTACCACTGTCTGGTCTGTAACGCGCCGCTGTTTCTGTCTGAGACCAAGTATGATTCAGGTTGTGGCTGGCCGAGCTTTTACCAGCCGGTGAGCGACGACGCGATTCGTTATATTGAAGATGATTCACACGGCATGCAGCGCATTGAGATTCGCTGTGGTCAATGTGACGCACATCTGGGACACGTCTTCCCTGATGGCCCGCAGCCGACCGGAGAACGCTATTGCGTCAACTCCGCCTCACTGAATTTTACTGACGAGCAGGGCGAACAGACCAAAGGATAATGGCGATGAAGCAGCAACTTGAAGCGATGCTCGCCGCAATGACGCCGGAAGTCTATCAGCGACTGGCGACGGCGGTAGAGATTGGGAAATGGCCGGATGGCGTAGCGCTAACGCAGGAACAGCGCGACAACTGCCTGCAGCTGGTGATGCTGTGGCAGGCGCGGCATAACGACAGCCCGCAGCACATGACGATTGGCAAAGACGGTGAGATGGTCACGAAGTCGAAAAAGCAGCTTAAAGAAGAGTTCGGCATCGACTCAGACGTGACCCGCCTCAACCTGCACTGAGTGAGCCACCTTCACCGTCAACGGTTGACCCGCCTTTACCGGCAAAAAAAAGCTGGCTTAGCGCCAGCTTTTTTCATATCAGCACCGCGCCCTGGGCGGTCATTTGCGCGAAAGCGATCTCGCTGTCCTCGGGATTCAGGTTCACGCCGCGACAGCCTTCTTTGACCACCTCAACGTGATAGCCCAGCTCGAGCGCGTCCAGCACGCTGTATTTCACGCAGTAGTCGGTCGCCAGTCCCAGCACCACCAGATGCGTGATCTCGCGTTCGCGTAACCAGCTGTCGAGTTCGGTTTTGCGGCGATGGCCGTTATCGAAGAAGGCGCTGTAGCTGTCAACATCTTGGTCCTGACCCTTATGGAACACCGCATCAAACAGCGAACGCTCGAGGCCAGGATGGAAATCGGCCCCCTGGCTTCCCTGAATGCCGTGATCCGGCCACCAGATCTGCGCCAGACCGTTTAATTCGCCGAGGGTGTACACCGGTTCGCCGGAGACCGAGGCGAAACTGCCATGGTCAGCCGGATGCCAGTCCTGCAGCGCGACCACCGGTTCACCGTTCTGGATGAAGGTGCGCGCATAGCGGTTGGCGACCTCAACAGTCTGGTCGCCTTCATGGACGGCCATTGGGCCGCCCGGACAAAAATCATTCTGGATATCAATAATGATCAGTGCGCGTTTCATTACAAGTCGCTCCGTCTCAATCTTCTGTCAGTTCACCGCGCAAATTTTGCTGCATTTTGCTGCGTATTTCATCGGCGGAGAGGTTCTGGCTGAGTAAGAAGTGCAGCTTAGTCAGCGCTGCCTCAACGGTCAGATCAAAACCGCTGATGACGCCAGCATGTTCCAGCGCGTTGCCGGTGGCGTAGCCGCCCATATTGACCTTGCCCGAAATGCATTGGGTCAGATTGACCACCACGATACCGCGCTCGCTCGCCTGCTGGAGTTCTGCCAGGAACTCCGCATTCTGCGGCGCGTTGCCGACACCGTAAGAGCGCAGGATCAGCGCTTTTACCGGCTGACGCAGGAAGTTGCGTACCACATCGGCCGAGATGCCTGGATAGATGGTCACCACGCCAATCGGCTGGGGCGTAATAGTGTGCACAATCAGTGCACCCTTGCCTTGCGGTGCAGGCGGGGTATTCAGGCGGCGAATATGAATACCGGCTTCCAGCAGCGCGGAGAGGTTAGGCGAAGCGAAAGCATTAAAGCCATCGGCATGCGCTTTGGTGGTCCGGTTGCCGCGGTAGAGCGTATTGTTGAAGAACAGCGACACTTCGCTGATCGGATAATTGGCCGCGACATACAGCGAGTTCAATAAGTTTTGCTGCCCATCTGAACGTAGCTCCGCCAGCGGAATCTGCGACCCGGTGACGATAACCGGTTTAGCCAGATTCTCCAGCATGAAGGAGAGGGCCGACGCGGTAAACGCCATGGTATCGGTGCCATGCAGAATCACAAAACCATCATAGTGATCATAATTCTGCCGGATATCCTCTGCGATTGACTGCCAGTCCTGCGGCGTCATATCGGACGAGTCGATCAGCGGCTGATACTCATGAATGGTGAAATCGGGCATCTCGGGACGGTGGAATTCAGGCATGTTAGCCAGCTGCTGCTGCAGATGGCCGGAAACCGGAATGTATCCCTGTGCCGATCGCTGCATACCAATGGTACCGCCAGTGTAGGCTACGTAGATGTTTTTCTTTTGCATTAGAGAACTCAGACTTGCCGTAAAACGCGCAGTATAAGGGGAAAGGCGGGGAAAAGCAGCCCGACCATCGGCCGGGCTGCGAGGTTTATCGCACAGTTTAACGCACGTCGCCGCAGTTCAGGCAGAAGGCGTAACGGTTTTGCGGATCGTTAAGATGATCAAACAGACCGGGTTGGGCTTTCATCGCGCTCATCACATCCAGCATCGGCGCAGGCAGCCAGGCCTTGAGCGGATTCGGCAGCACCGCGCGTACCGAGGCGTTGACCTGGTTCAGCATCATATCAAGGAAGCTCGGGTCATCCTGATACCAGCTCAGCTGCGGTTTGCTGACTTTTGCCAGCTCACCGGCTTTCTTAACCGCATCGTCAAAGTCACCCAGTGCATCGACCAGCCCATTGGCTTTGGCATCGCTACCGGTCCAGACGTGGCCCTGCGCGATGGCGTCAATCTGCTCCGGCGTCTTGTTGCGTGACTTCGCCACCAGACCCACAAAGTTGTGATAACCATTTTCGATGGTCAGCTGCATCAGCTGCTGAACTTCGGTTGGCAGCGCTTTGGTGGTGGAGATATCAGCCAGCGGCGAGGTGGCCACACCGTCGGTGTGCACACCAATCGCATCCAGACTGTTTTCCAGCGTATTGATCACGCCAAAAATACCGATAGAGCCGGTCAGGGTGCTTGGGTTAGCCACGATGTAGTTGGCTGGGGTCGAAATCCAGTAGCCGCCGGATGCCGCCATGCCGCCCATCGATACCACAATCGGCTTACCGGCAGCATGCGCCGCCGCCAGCTCTTCGCGAATCGCTTCAGAGGCGGTCACGCTGCCGCCTGGGCTGTTAACCCGCAGGATAATGGCTTTGATTTTCGGATCGAGACGCGCATCGCGAATCTGTGCGGCGGTGGTATCGCCACCGACGTTGCCTGGCGTCTCTTCACCGTCCATGATCGCGCCGCTGGCGAGCACCACAGCAATGTTGCCATCCTGCGCCGAGGCCGGTTTAACCGCGTAGTCGTAGATGCTGACGCTGCGATAATCATTACTCTGCTTATCAAGGCCAAAGGTTTTCACCAGCTCCTGATCGGCGGCGGCACGGGAACCCAGCGCATCCACCAGCTTGTTATCCAGCGCGTACTGCGCAGTATCGCCTTTAACCGCATTCAGCCCGGCAATCACCGCCGCTGCACCCGGGAATAGCTGCTCTGGCGTAATCTGACGGTTCGCTGACACGGTATTCAGGTAGTTCTGCCACAGCTGACCCACCCAGCGGCTATCGGCGTCGCGGGCGGCAGGTGACATATCGTCACGCAGGAACGGCTCTACCGCAGATTTATAGGTCCCGACCCGGAACACATGGGAAGTGACTTTCAGTTTTTCCAGCAGGGTTTTGTAATACAGGCCGTTGGTGGCAAACCCGTGCAGATCGACCGTGCCCTGCGGCGACAGGTAGATTTTGCTGGCGTAGCTGGCGAGATAATATTGCGCCTGGCTGTAGCTGTCGCCCAGCGCATAGATCGGCTTGCCGCTGTCGCGGAATTCGCGCAGTGCTTTACCAACGTACTGCAGCGAAGGCTGATCGCCGCCGGCAAAGTCGCGTAAATCCAGCACCATGCCTTTAATGTTATTGTCCGTTTTGGCCTGACGAATCGCATCAACTACGTCAAACAACGAATTTTCCTGCAGCCGATCGCTGCTGGCCCCCAGCAACTGCCGGCCAATTTTGCTCAGCCGATTACTGACCGAAGGCTTATCGACCAGCACACCGCTGAGATCGACCCGCAGCGCACCTTGCTGCATCGGCGCTGAACTGCCGCCCGATCCGCTCACCTGCAGCCAGATCCCGACACCTACCACAATCAACAAAATCAGGAAAATATTCAGAATGAATTCCCTGATAAAATTTAATACCCGCCAAGTCCAGCGAAACAGACCTGCAATAATTCGCCACAATGTGCGCATCAGACTCTCCATATTCATGTAGCCGGAAGTGGCCGCCGCGCGTACCAGGCTTCCCCGACGAGCTCATCCTAAAGAGCAGCGTGCTAAAAGTCAGCAGGAATTCACCGCCGACTGTTACAAAAAATCTGACTGTGCCAGGATTACTGCAACATCAATGCGATCGGGAGAAAAAACATGGATGCACTGGAGTTACTGGTTAACCGTCGTTCGGCATCACGTCTGACCGACCCGGCGCCCGCCGGCGAGGCGCTGGAAAATATACTGCGTGCCGGTATGCGCGCACCGGATCACGGCACGCTGCAACCCTGGCGCTTTATTATTGTGGAAAATGAGGGCCGCGATCGGCTGAGTCAGCTGCTGGAGCAGGCAGCACGTGATAAGCAACTGGATGAGAAGGCGATCAACAAGGCCAGTCAGTCGCCGTTTCGCGCACCAATGATCATTACCGTGGTGGCATATTGTGAACCCCACCCGAAAGTGCCGCGCTGGGAGCAGATTGCTTCCGCCAGCTGCGCAGTGATGGCGATGCAGATGGCGGCAGCAGCGCAGGGCTATAATGGTATCTGGCGCAGCGGCCCGTGGACCGACGATCAGACGGTGCGCCAGGCATTCGGCTGCCGGGAACAGGATGCAATTGTCGGCTTCCTCTATTTAGGCACGCCGCAGCTGAAGTCCAGCACCACCGTGTTGCCGCCCGACACCGCGCCTTTCGTCAGTTACTTCTGACCCTTATCCTGAACCTGCCGGCAGGGCATCCTCTGGCCCTGCTTATTGAACGCTTCCTGTGCGAATGATCGCTATCCCGGTCCGTGACGCTTACGCCAGACGCCTTGCCAGGCTAACATAGCCGCCATATTTGCAGCCAACAGCGAACAACCGGTTATCACTGTTATTCCCTGATGTTAAGGATTACCTGATTCAATGCGTTTGTTTATTGCGGAAAAACCCAGTCTTGGGCGGGCCATTGCCGATGTGCTGCCAAAACCTCATCGACGCGGCGATGGATTTATCGCCTGCGGCAACGATCAGGTGGTGACCTGGTGTGTCGGGCATTTGCTGGAGCAGGCGCAACCCGACAGTTACGACAGCCGTTACGCGCGCTGGTCGTTAGCCGACCTGCCGATCGTTCCGCAAAAGTGGCAGCTTAAGCCGCGCCCGTCAGTCGCCAAACAGCTGAAAGTGGTAGAAGGATTGCTGGCCCAGGCCAGTGAGATCGTGCATGCCGGTGACCCCGATCGCGAAGGACAGTTGCTGGTCGATGAGGTGCTGGACTATCTCAACCTGCCAGCGGAAAAGCGCAGTCGGGTACAGCGCTGCCTGATCAACGATCTCAATCCACAGGCGGTGGATCGCGCGGTGAACCGCCTGCGGGAGAACCGGGAATTTATTCCGCTCTGTGTTTCAGCGCTGGCTCGCGCCCGTGCCGACTGGCTGTACGGCATCAATATGACCCGTGCCTGGACGCTGCTGGGGCGCAGTGCCGGCTACGATGGCGTGCTGTCAGTGGGTCGGGTGCAGACGCCGGTGCTCGGGCTGGTGGTGCGGCGCGATGAAGAGATAGAGAATTTCCTGCCGAAAGATTACTTCGAGGTAAAAGCCCACATCGTTACGCCGGATGAGGTGCGCTTCGTCGCCAGCTGGGTGCCGAGCGAAGCCTGTGAGCCGTGGCAGGATGAGGAGGGGCGTCTGCTGAAGCGGGCGCTGGCTGATCATGTGGTGGCGCGTATCACCGGCCAGCCAGCGGCGGTTACCGCCTACAGCGATAAACGGGAAAACGAAGGTGCACCGTTACCGTTCTCCTTATCCAGCCTGCAGATTGAGGCGGCGAAGCGTTACGGCCTGAGTGCACAAACGGTGCTGGATACCTGCCAGCGGCTGTATGAAACCCATAAGCTGATCACCTATCCACGTTCCGATAGCCGTTATCTGCCGGAAGAGCATTTCGCCGGCCGCCATGCGGTACTCAATGCCATTCAGGCCCATCAGCCGCAGCTGACGCCGCCGGCCGATTTTGACGCCGATCGCCGTAACCGCTGCTGGGATGACAAAAAGGTCGATGCGCACCATGCGATCATTCCGACTGCCCGCGCCGGTTCGGTGAAACTGAGTGAGAACGAGCAAAATATCTATGCGCTGGTGGCGCGCCAGTATCTGATGCAGTTCTGTCCGGATGCGGTGTTCCGCAAATGCGTGATAGAACTGGCGATCGCCGGCGGCAAATTCGTCGCCAAAGCACGTTTCCTGGCAGAAGCGGGCTGGCGGGCACTGCTCGGTAACAAAGAGCGGGATGAAGAGAATGATGGTATGCCGCTGCCGGTGGTCGCCAAAGGCGATGAGCTGTTGTGTGAGCGCGGTGAGGTGCTGGCGAAGCAGACTCAGCCACCGCGTCCGTTTACGGACGCCACCATCCTTTCTGCGATGACCGGGATTGCCCGCTTCGTTCAGGATAAAGAATTAAAGAAAGTGCTGCGTGCGACCGATGGTTTAGGTACGGAAGCGACCCGCGCCGGCATTATCGAACTGCTGTTTCGTCGTGGCTTCCTGGTGAAAAAGGGCCGCTATATCCACTCAACTGAGGCCGGACGTGCCCTGATCCACTCGTTACCCGATCTGGCTGCACGCCCGGATATGACCGCGCAGTGGGAATCCACCCTGACCCGGATCAGTGAAAAGGCCTGCCGCTATGATGAGTTCATGCAGCCGCTGGTGCAGACCCTGACCGGACTGATTCATCAGGCGCGGCAACAGCCTGCGGTGCATGCCTTTCGGGGCTTACCGTCCACCGGACAAAAACGTCCGGTGCGCAAAACAAAGCGTAAAGTCAAGGAGACGGAATGAGACGTTTTTCATTATTAATGGTGCTGGCCCTGTCGCTGGCTGGCGGTGCCGCAGAGGCCAACAGCCGACATCAGCCGCCGCCGGACAGCGACAATGGTGTCAACACTGACGTGGTAGTCGACCTGCCGCCGGAAGTCTGGACCCAGGGACAACGGCGTCAGCCGGACTGTCTGCGCTGCTGTATTTTTGATAATCGTAACTACAGCGAAGGGGCGGTGGTGAAATCGGAAGGGGTGTTACTGCAATGCGCGCGTGATGAACACTCGCTGGGCACCAATAATCTGATCTGGAAAATAGTCAAATAGTCGTCGCGTGGCAGTCGGCCACGCGACCTTCAGTTAAAACGCGTCGATCAGAAGCGGAAGGTGGACCAGATTGGCGCGTGATCCGACGGCTTTTCCATGCTGCGGATAGCATAATCAATGCCGCTCTCTACGCAGTGGGCCGCCAGGTTTTTACTCGCCAGAACCAGATCAATGCGTAAACCGCGGTTATCATCGAAACCCTTTGAGCGGTAGTCGAACCACGAAAAACGATCGGCGGTTTCAGGATTATGTTCACGCCAGGTGTCCACCAGTCCCCAGCCCAGCAGCCGATCCATCCACTCACGCTCTTCCGGCAGGAATGAACATTTGCCGGTACGCAGCCAGCGCTTGCGGCTCTCTTCACCAATCCCAATATCCAGATCGGTACTGCTGATATTCATGTCGCCCATGATCAGCACCGGTTTGTCGGCGGGCAGATCGTCGGTCAGAAAACGTTGCAGATCGCGATAAAATTTCTCTTTGGCCGGAAACTTGGTCGGATGGTCACGGCTTTCGCCCTGCGGAAAATAGCCGTTAATCACCGTGATGTCGCCAATCGGGCTGGGGATTTCAGCCATAATCAGGCGGCGTTGTGCATCGTCATCATCACCGGGAAAGCCACGGCGTACTGCTACCGGCTGTACCTTCGTCAGTAGCGCAACGCCGTAATGGCCTTTCTGACCATGATAAAAGACGTTGTAACCGAGCTTCGCCACGTCTTCCAGCGGGAACATGTCGTCATGGACTTTGGTTTCCTGCAGGCCGATGACGTCCGGACTATGTTGTTCGACCAGTGCCTGGAGCTGATGCGGACGGGCACGCAACCCATTGATGTTAAATGAAACAAATTTCATGGAATCGACCATTGTTCAGCGAGTAATAGGCTGGGATGGTAGCGATTTTTACTGAAAAAGTCATGACCGAAGCGTGGAAGATGATACGAGAGGGCAGGGACAGACCAACAGAGCAGGGGGAGATAAGCAGTAACAGCAGGTTAAAACAGGAGAGGGCGGCGGGAGAAGGATTATTCGGCGCGTTGCGCCTCACCCTTCGGGCCGCGCTGAAGCGCGTTGTCTCGCAAGGCTCGACCCGAACCTTAA
>NZ_JBNPYB010000013.1:95310-196520 GCF_050432985.1 Pantoea sp. AN62
TAATCGAAGGTTCTCATCCCTCTCCCCGCAGAACAGGAAGCCTGGATATTAGTTTGGGATTGTGTGCGATATGCAAGATGGTGGTGGGAGAAGGATTATTCGGCGCGTTGCGCCTCACCCTTCGGGCCGCGCTGAAGCGCGTTGTCTCGCAAGGCTCGACCCGAACCTTAATCGAAGGTTCTCATCCCTCTCCCCGCAGAACAGGAAGCCTGGATATTAGTTTGGGATTGTGTGCGATATGCAAGATGGTGGTGGGAGAAGGATTCGAACCTTCGAAGTCTGTGACGGCAGATTTACAGTCTGCTCCCTTTGGCCGCTCGGGAATCCCACCAGGGATTACGGTATGCTGGCAAAAAGACGATTCAGATGGTGGTGGGAGAAGGATTCGAACCTTCGAAGTCTGTGACGGCAGATTTACAGTCTGCTCCCTTTGGCCGCTCGGGAATCCCACCATGGCCTGAATCTTTATGTCTTAAAGCGGGGCGCATCATACCAAATGCGATAAGGGTGTAAAGCGCCCATCGGCAAAACAGCATCTGTTTGCCCACTTTTTGCCCGTAGCGCTGAATCCTCAGGCAATTCAGCCACTGGCGTGATTAAAGAATAATCGTTCGGTTACCGTAAACAAACACGCGCTGGCCCAGCACTTTGTACAGTGCGCGGCTTAACACGTTCTTTTCAACGTCACGACCGGCACGCATCATCTCTTCAGCGGTGTAGCTGTGATCGACATTGATGACGTCCTGCATAATGATTGGACCTTCGTCGAGGTTGTCATTTACGTAGTGCGCAGTTGCGCCGATAATTTTCACGCCGCGTTCATACGCCTGATGATAAGGACGGGCGCCAATAAAGGCTGGCAGGAACGAGTGGTGGATATTGATGATCTGGTTAGGGTAGCGCTGCACGAACGCCGGGGTCAGCACGCGCATATATTTCGCCAGCACCACATAGTCAGGCTGGTAACGATCGATCTCTTCAACCATCCGGCTATCGTGTTCTTCGCGCGTCAGGCCTTCATGGCTGACCAGCACGAAAGGAATATCGAAACGCTCAACCAGCGAACGCAGCGTGTCATGGTTGCCGATCACCGCGGCAATTTCCATATCCAGACCGCCAAAGGCGCTCTTCATCAGCAGATCGCCGAGGCAGTGTGCCTCTTTGGTCACCAGGATAACCACGCGGCGGCGGCCGGCGCTGTGCAGTTCACGGACTGAACCCTGAGGCAGGGCGCTATCGAGATCGGCAAGCAGGGTGTTGTCGTTAAAGATCCCTTCCAGCTCTGTGCGCATAAAAAAACGCCCGGTGCGATGATCAACAAACTCATTGTTTTGCACAATATTCAGCTCGTGCTTGTAGCAAATATTGGTGATTTTGGCGATCAGACCTTTTGCATCGGGACAAATGGTACGTAAAACTTTTCTTTGCATGGTTTGCGCTTGCATCTCAATCAGAGTCCTGTCAAAGCATTAGGGGTAGAACCGTTGCGGTTGCCTTTGGCTTAGCCACAACATTTTTTGTATTTTTTGTCGGAGCCGCAGGGGCACCGATCGTTACGGCCAATCTGGGGCGCCGTTCCGTCGACATAGTACCAGCGTTGATCCTCACGAAGAAAGCGTGAACACTCATGAATGGCCTGAATGGTCATTTTCTCGCGGTATCGCGCAAAAAAGGTGACGAAAGCTTCATTCTCATGGCTTCCATGATTACAACGAGTTACATTCAGGCTTAGCCATTCAGTGCCCTGAAAACTTTCAGATAAAAGCCCTGCCAGCGCGGGCTGACGTTTGGCAGGATGCCAGGTAGAAACCAGATAATCTGCGTTCTGCTGAACATAGGCGCAATAACGTGAACGCATAAGTTGTTCAGCTGTAACAGGAATTTGGGTACCCTTAAGAAAGGGCTCGCAACATACGCTATACTGCTCTCCGCTACAACATGGGCAGATGTCTGACACGTGATCTCCTGAAGGTGATGAGTCGATATAAACCAGCGCGCTATGTTAGCTGACCCTACGTTGTGACGCTATGTATTGACGGCAGGACCAGACACAGATGAGAAAGGTAAAAATTGGATTGGCTCTGGGTTCTGGAGCGGCCAAAGGATGGGCGCATATCGGCGTAATTAAGGCGCTTGAGCACGCCGGAATTGAAGTCGATGTGGTGGCGGGATGTTCAGTCGGCGCGCTGGTCGGCTCGGCCTATGTTAATAACCGCCTGCCGCTGATGGAAAAGTGGGTCAGCGCGTTTCGTTACTGGGATGTGATTCGCCTGATGGATGTTTCGTGGCAGCGCGGGGGGTTATTGCGCGGCGAGCGGGTATTCAATCACGTCCGGCAGTTAATCCCCAATGACACCATTGAGACCTGCGGTAAACCCTTTGGCGTGGTCGCGACCAACCTCAGTACCGGCCGTGAACTGTGGCTGACCGAGGGCGATTTGCATCAGGCGGTGCGGGCATCCTGCAGTATGCCAGGTTTATTACCGCCCGTGGGCTACAATGGGTATTGGCTGGTGGATGGTGCCGTGGTCAATCCGGTGCCGATTTCATTAACGCGTGCCCTGGGCGCTGACATTGTTATCGCCGTAGACCTGCAGCACGACGCACATCTGATGCAGCAGGACCTGTTTTCCGTGACACCCCAGAACAGTGAAGAAGAAGCCGCCGCGGTGGCATTGAGCTGGAGCGGGAAGCTGCGACAGCGACTGGTGAATTTTAGCCAGCGTCGTGCGTCCCAGACACCGGGAGCGATGGAGATCATGACCACCTCTATCCAGGTGCTGGAAAATCGCCTGAAGCGAAATCGTATGGCAGGCGATCCGCCCGATGTCCTGATTCAGCCCGTTTGTCCGCAAATTTCGACGCTGGACTTTCACCGCGCTGAAGAGGCTATCGAGGCAGGCAAGGCCGCCGTTGAGAAGAAAATGGATGAACTGTTACCACTGGTCCGTGGCAGATAATCAGGTTGTTCATTCACAGATGTTACTTCGGGCAATTCTGAAAGGCGCAACTGCGTTTTATGAACCACTATTGAAATATCTGGTACGCAGGGGGAAAGAATGGAAAAACCACTAATCGGCAAAAAGATACTCATTGTCGAAGATGAGGCTGTTTTCCGTTCGTTGCTGGACCAATTTTTGTTATCGATGGGTGCTGTGACGTTACAAGCGGAAGATGGTCTGGAAGCAATTGCACAATTACAACAGCATACTGTCGACCTGATAATTTGCGATCTGGAGATGCCGCGCATGAGCGGTATCCAGTTCGTTGAACATATTCGTACCCGTGGCAATGCGGTGCCGATTTTGATCATCTCGGCAACCGAAAACATGTCTGATATCGCCCACGTGCTGCGCCTCGGGGTGCAGGATGTGCTGCTGAAACCGCTGAAGAACTTTGAGCGCTTCCGTGAAGCGGTCTATGAGTGTCTCTATCCCTCAATGTTCACCTCTAAAGTGGAGGAGGATGAACAGCTGTTCCAGGACTGGGATGCGCTGGTGCGCGATCCGAAAGCGGCCGCCAAGTTGCTTAAGCAGCTTCAGCCGCCGGTGCAACAAACCATCGCCAATTGTCGGGTCAACTACCGCCAGCTCACCATGGCCGAGCAGCCTGGCCTGGTTCTGGATATTGCAGCCCTCTCAGATAAAGACCTGGCTTTCTACTGTCTGGACGTCACCCGGGCGGGCGACAATGGAGTACTGGCCGCGTTGCTGCTGCGTGCGCTGTTCAACGGCTTGCTGCAGGAGCAGTTGTCGGGACAGAAACAGCGCTTGCCGGAACTCAATGGCCTGCTCAGACAGGTCAATTTGCTGTTACGGCAGGCCAACCTGAGCGGTCAGTTCCCGTTACTGGTTGGTTATTATCACCGCGGTTTAAAAAATCTCATCCTGGTTTCAGCCGGTTTAAACGCCACGCTTCACGTTCATGCCCATCAGATTCAACTCAGCAACGGCGTGCCTCTGGGCACCATGGGAAGCACCCATCTTAATCAGATCAGTCAGCGTGCCGAAAACTGGCAATGCCACGTCTGGGGCGCAGGCGGACGCATTCGTCTGATGCTATCGGCTGAAGAATAAACAGCAAAAATTAATTTGATCTGGCGCTGGAGACAGGGCCAGAAGTTAGCTTTACACTTGGGTAATAGTCTTAATTTCGACGGTTTCAGTTCTTCCAGGATAAATCCGTTCGATACTAACTGATATACTCATTTCCGAATTTAAACCGACATATCAAGTATTAACTTGAACGGCCTATAAGAGAGGTATCTTAATGTCTGCCTATAAGTCCAAAGTAAAAAAAGCGGTAATCCCGGTAGCGGGTCTGGGTACGCGCATGCTCCCAGCCACTAAAGCGATTCCGAAAGAGATGTTACCGCTGGTTGATAAGCCGTTAATCCAGTATGTCGTTAACGAGTGTATTGCTGCCGGCATCAACGAAATTGTGCTGGTGACTCACTCTTCTAAAAACGCCATCGAAAACCACTTCGATACCAGCTTCGAACTGGAATCTATGCTGGAAAAACGTGTTAAGCGTCAGCTGCTGGATGAAATCCAGTCAATCTGCCCGCCACACGTCACCATCATGCAGGTTCGTCAGGGCATCGCTAAAGGCCTGGGCCACGCGGTTATGTGTGCACATCCATTAGTGGGTGATGAGCCAGTTGCCGTGATCCTGCCAGACGTGATCATCGACGAATACGAATCTAACCCAACCAAAGATAACCTGGCAGAAATGCTGAGCCGTTACGAAGAGTCTGGCCGCAGCCAGATCATGGTTGAGCCGGTTGCTGATGTGACGGCGTACGGTGTTGTAGATTGCCAGGGCGCAGAACTGAACCCAGGCGACAGCGCACCAATGGTTGGTGTGGTTGAGAAGCCAAAAGCGGCAGAAGCGCCATCTAACCTGGCCGTTGTTGGTCGTTATGTTCTTTCTGCTGATATCTGGCCACTGCTGGCGAAAACGCCTCCAGGTGCAGGCGGCGAAGTTCAGTTAACTGACTCTATCGCTATGCTGATGGAAAAAGAGACCGTTGAAGCTTATCACCTGAAAGGTGTGAGCCATGACTGCGGTAACAAACTGGGCTACATGCAGGCTTTCGTTGAGTACGGTGTTCGTCATCCGGTATTGGGCAAAGATTTTTCTGAATGGCTCGATGGCGCAGTTGGCAACAAAAAGTAATTCATAAACACAGGATAACTCGATGAAAGTCACTGTATTTGGTATCGGCTATGTCGGTCTGGTTCAGGCTGCGGTGTTGGCCGAAGTCGGACATGACGTTCTCTGCATTGATGTCGACGAAAAGAAAGTCGAAAATCTGAAAAAAGGCATCATTCCTATTTTCGAACCAGGTTTAACGCCGCTGGTAATGTCTAATTACGAAGCGGGTCGTCTGAAGTTCAGCACCGATGCTGAGCTGGGCGTAAACCATGGTGTTATGCAGTTTATTGCAGTCGGTACCCCCCCGGATGAAGACGGCTCTGCCGATCTGAAATATGTGACCGCTGTAGCGCGCACCATTGCGCAATACATGAACGATCACAAAGTGGTTATCGACAAATCAACCGTTCCGGTTGGCACAGCAGACAAAGTGCGTGCAGTGATGACGGAAGCGCTTAAAGCGCGTGACGCTAACATCACTTTCGATGTGGTCTCTAACCCTGAATTCCTCAAGGAAGGCGCGGCGGTTAACGACTGCATGCGTCCAGAGCGCATCGTTGTCGGCACCGATAACGACGAAGTGGTTGAACTGTTACGCGAGCTCTATGAGCCGTTTAACCGTAACCACGATCGTATGATCATGATGGATATCCGCAGCGCAGAGCTGACCAAGTATGCCGCAAACTGCATGCTGGCGACCAAAATCAGCTTTATGAACGAGATCTCCAATCTGGCTGAGCGCTTAGGCGCGGATATTGAAAAAGTACGCCAGGGTATCGGCTCCGATCCCCGCATTGGCTACCACTTCATCTATCCAGGCTGTGGCTATGGTGGTTCCTGCTTCCCGAAAGATGTGCAGGCGCTGATCCGTACCGCGGAGTCTATTGGCTATAAGCCTCGCCTGTTACAGGCAGTGGAAGATGTCAATGACAGCCAGAAGACCAAGCTGCCGACCTTCATTAAGCGTCATTTCGGCGACGATCTGAGCGGTAAGACCTTTGCCCTTTGGGGTCTGTCATTCAAGCCGAATACCGACGATATGCGTGAAGCCTCCAGCCGCGTGCTGATGGAAACGTTGTGGGAAGCCGGTGCTACTGTCCAGGCGTTTGACCCTGAAGCGATGGATGAAGCGCAGCGCATCTATGGTCACCGCAGCGATCTTAAGCTGATGGGAACCAAAGAAGCGGCACTGCAGGGCGCGGATGGCCTGGTCATTTGTACGGAATGGCAAAACTTCCGTGCACCTGACTTTGACGTCATCAAAAATGCACTGAAAGAACCCGTGATTTTTGATGGTCGTAACCTGTATGATCCAGAGCGTACCAGCAAACGCGGATTCGTTTATTATGCAATCGGCCGCGGAGCGTCTATTCAAATTGCATAATTAACGAGGGATTTATGAACTTTCTGGTCACCGGCGCCGCAGGCTTTATTGGTTTTCATGTTAGCCAACGTCTGCTGGCCGCCGGTCACCAGGTTGTCGGTATCGACAACCTGAATGATTATTATGACGTAAATCTTAAGCATGCCCGTCTGAACCTGATTAAACCCGATCCGGCTTTTACCTTTATTGAGATGGATCTGGCTGACCGTGACGCAATCGCGTCACTGTTTAAGCAACAGCAGTTCCAGCGCGTGATTCATTTAGGCGCCCAGGCGGGTGTTCGCTATTCAATAGAGAATCCCCACGCCTACGCCGACGCTAATCTGATTGGTCACCTCAACATTCTTGAGGGCTGCCGTCATCATAAAATCGAACATCTGCTTTATGCATCTTCCAGTTCGGTTTATGGCCTGAATCGTAAAATGCCTTTCTCCACCGAAGATAGCGTTGACCATCCGGTTTCGTTATATGCGGCGACCAAGAAAGCTAACGAGTTAATGTCACATACTTACTCGCATCTTTACCAGCTGCCGACCACCGGACTGCGGTTCTTTACCGTTTATGGTCCATGGGGCCGGCCGGATATGGCATTATTCAAATTCACCCGTGCGATGATTGCAGGTGAAGCGATTGATGTTTATAACCAGGGCCAGATGAAACGCGACTTCACCTATATTGATGACATTGCGGAAGCGATTGTTCGTTTGCAGGATGTTATTCCGCAGGCGGATGAAAACTGGACGGTAGAAGCGGGATCGCCAGCCACCAGTTCTGCGCCTTATCGGGTTTATAATATCGGTAACAGTCAGCCGGTCACGCTGATCAACTATATCGAAGCCATCGAGAAAGCACTGGGTATTACGGCGGTTAAGAATCTGATGCCAATGCAACCGGGTGACGTGCTGGAAACCAGCGCCGACACCGAAGCCCTGTTTAAGGCGATCGGTTTTAAACCGCAAACCAGTGTGGAAGAGGGCGTTAAGCGCTTTGTTGACTGGTATCGGGACTTCTATCAGGTCTGATTAATAAAATAAAAAAGGAAGCGCAGGCTTCCTTTTTTTTGTTATCTCTAAGGGCAATCAGTATTCAGTAGCGAAGCCCGACCCGTTATCAGAGTAGAAAGTCGTCTAACTGCTTACCTTGCTCTTCCAGTGCTTTTTTAATCACTGCCGGTGTGCGACCCTGACCAGTCCAGGTTCTGGTTTCGCCTTTTTCATCGACATACTTATATTTTGCCGGACGAACTGAACGGTTACCTTTCCCGGCGACTTTGGTGTCTGACAGGGAGCTCAGCAATTCATTCGGATCGATGCCGTCCGCCAGCAGCATTTCACGATACTGTTCCAGTTTACGTGCACGCTCGGCATTCTCTGCCTGGGTCAGTGACTCCTCTTCGCGGCGTTCTTTTACCACCACTTCAAGTTTTTCCAGCATCTCTTCCAGCGAGTCAATCGGATACTCTCTGGCCTGAGCACGCAGCGTACGGATATTATTAAGAACTTTTAGTGCTTCGCTCATTGTCCTGGTCTCTGAATAATAAAAAAGTTGTTTTGCCCGACAATAGTAGAGGTGGTAATAAATAACTTCAACACAAATTAATATTGAAGCGCGACGGTAAAATAAAAGAGAGTAAAAATTATTCTTCAGAAAAATTTACTTTTTCGCCGTTTAATGGCTATTTTTATGGCAGCTTTAAAAGACGTAAATTTAATACATTAATTACAGCCGTGAAAAAGGCAGGATGTTGTTGGGGGTAATATCCAGGCTACCCGCTCAGGCAGGCAAAGGATCGGCCTGAATTTTAGCTCACCCAGAGCGGCCCATGGCGAACATTATTCCGCGGCTACCCGCTCAGTTTTAGCAGCGCTTTGTGCTAATATGCGCGCCATTCCGTTAAGTCCTGATGAAGAACCTGCTGCTATGGCCCAACTCTATTTTTACTACTCTGCGATGAATGCGGGTAAATCCACCGCCTTACTGCAGTCCTCCTATAACTACCAGGAACGGGGAATGCGAACCCTGGTCTACACCGCTGAAATTGACGATCGCTTTGGCGCAGGCACCGTCAGCTCGCGTATTGGCCTCTCTTCGCCCGCCTTACTGTATAACGCTGAGACTGCGCTTTACCGCGATATCGCCGCAGAGCACGCGGCTCAGCCGATTCACTGCGTGCTGGTCGATGAGAGTCAGTTCCTGACCCGTGAGCAGGTGAAGGCCCTGTCAGACGTGGTGGACAACCTTGATATCCCGGTGCTTTGCTATGGCCTGAGAACCGACTTCCGTGGTGAGCTGTTTACCGGCAGTCAGTATCTGCTGGCGTGGGCTGACAAGCTGGTAGAGCTGAAGACCATCTGCCACTGTGGCCGCAAAGCCAGTATGGTGCTGCGGCTCGACAGCGAGGGAAAACCGTTCAGTGAAGGTGAGCAGGTGGTGATCGGTGGCAATGAACGCTATATCTCCGTGTGCCGCAAGCATTACAAGCAGGCAATAGAGCAGGGATCGCTGCAGGCGATTTACGGCGCGCAAACGCCGCTGAACTGACAGTGCTGTAACAGAAATAAAAAAACCCGCCGAGGCGGGTTTTTTGTTTGTCAGCCGATTAGACGTTTTTCGCTTTCTTCTCGACCTTAACACCTTTTACCGGTTGTTCAGCCACGGCTTCAGCGACGCTGGAGAAGGGTTCAACAAATTCGCGGCCATAGTAGGTGTCCAGCATGATTTGTTTCAGCTCAGCAATCAGCGGATAACGTGGGTTAGCGCCGGTACACTGGTCATCAAATGCATCATCTGCCAGCTTATCGACTTTCGCCAGGAAGTCAGCTTCTGCCACACCCGCTTCGCGGATAGAGGTTGGGATACCCAGTTGAGTTTTAATCTCTTCCAGCCACGCCAGCAGTTTTTCAATTTTCTGCGCGGTGCGGTCGCCCGGCGCCGTCAGGCCTAAGTGGTCTGCGACTTCTGCGTAGCGACGACGTGCCTGTGGACGGTCATACTGGCTGAATGCGGTCTGTTTAGTCGGGTTGTCGTTCGCGTTATAACGAATGACGTTGGCGATTAACAGTGAGTTAGCCAGGCCGTGTGGGATATGGAATTCCGATCCCAGTTTGTGCGCCATTGAGTGACAAACCCCAAGGAAGGCGTTGGCAAAGGCGATACCGGCGATGGTTGCCGCATTGTGCACGCGTTCACGCGCCACCGGATTTTTCGCACCTTCCGCGTAGCTGGCTGGCAGGTTCTCTTTCAGCAGTTTAAGTGCCTGCAGCGCCTGACCGTCAGAGTATTCGTTAGCCAGCACTGACACATAGGCTTCCAGCGCATGGGTCACCGCATCTAGGCCGCCAAAGGCGCACAGGGAGCGCGGCATATCCATCACCAGGTTAGCATCGACAATCGCCATATCCGGGGTTAACGCATAGTCTGCCAGTGGGTATTTCTGGCCGGTGGCATCGTCAGTAACCACCGCAAACGGCGTCACTTCTGAACCGGTACCGGAAGTGGTGGTGATTGCCACCATGCGAGCTTTGACGCCCATTTTCGGGAATTTGTAGATACGTTTACGGATATCCATAAAGCGTAACGCCAGCTCTTCAAAATGGGTTTCAGGATGTTCGTACATCACCCACATGATTTTCGCGGCATCCATCGGTGAACCACCGCCGAGGGCGATAATCACGTCAGGTTTGAAGCTGTTCATCTGCTCAGCGCCTTTACGCACGATGCTCAGCGTAGGGTCAGCTTCAACTTCAAAGAACACCTCTGTTTCAACGCCGTGTGCTTTCAGCACGCGGGTCACCTGGTCAGCATAACCGTTGTTAAACAGGAAGCGGTCAGTGACGATGAACGCACGTTTGGCGCCATCCGAAGCCACTTCTTCCAGTGCAATTGGCAGAGAACCGCGACGGAAGTAGATGGATTTAGGAAGTTTATGCCACAACATATTTTCAGCTCGCTTGGCGACAGTTTTGGTATTGATCAGGTGTTTCGGGCCAACGTTTTCAGAGATGGAGTTACCCCCCCATGAACCACAACCCAGCGTCAGAGAAGGCGCCAGTTTAAAGTTGTAGAGGTCACCGATACCGCCCTGTGAAGCCGGAGTATTGATCAGAATACGCGCGGTTTTCATTTTGTCGCCGAAGTAGTGAACGCGCTCGGTCTGGTTATCCTGGTCGGTATACAGGCAGGAGGTGTGTCCGATACCGCCCATCGCCACCAGTTTTTCCGCTTTATCGACGGCATCCTGGAAATCTTTTGCCCGATACATCGCGAGAGTCGGGGAGAGTTTTTCGTGAGCGAACGGCTCAGACTCATCCACCAGCTGCACTTCACCAATCAGAATTTTGGTGCTCGGAGGAACGGTGATGCCCGCCATCTCAGCAATTTTAAACGCTGGCTGACCAACAATCGCCGCATTCAGGCCACCATTTTTCAGAATGATATTCTGTACCGCGTTCAGCTCAGCGCCCTGCAGCATATAACCGCCATGGCTGGCAAAGCGTTCGCGCACTGCGTCATAAGCAGAATCCACCACAATCACTGACTGCTCAGAGGCACAAATCACGCCGTTATCGAAGGTTTTTGACATCAGGATAGACGCTACGGCGCGTTTAACGTCAGCCGTTTCATCAATCACTACCGGCGTATTACCGGCACCCACACCGATAGCAGGTTTACCTGAGCTGTAAGCGGCTTTCACCATGCCTGGTCCGCCGGTTGCCAGAATCAGGTTGATGTCAGGGTGATGCATTAACTGGTTAGACAGCTCAACCGAAGGCGCGTCAATCCAGCCGATAATATCTTTCGGCGCACCGGCTGCAATCGCTGCCTGCAGCACGATATCTGCCGCTTTGTTGGTGGCGTCTTTAGCACGTGGGTGTGGAGAGAAGATAATTCCGTTACGGGTTTTAAGACTGATCAGAGCTTTGAAGATGGCGGTAGAGGTTGGGTTGGTGGTCGGCACGATGCCGCAAATCAGGCCAATCGGTTCAGCGATAGTGATAGTACCGAAGGTGTCGTCGGTTGCCAGCACACCGCAGGTCTTTTCATCTTTGTAAGCGTTGTAGATATATTCAGAAGCAAAATGATTTTTGATCACTTTATCTTCGACGATGCCCATGCCGGATTCAGCAACGGCCATCTTAGCGAGAGGAATTCGGGCATCTGCGGCGGCAAGCGCGGCAGCACGGAAAATAGCGTCAACCTGTTGTTGGGAAAAGTTGGCGTATTCACGCTGGGCTTTTTTTACACGTTCGACCAGTGCATTAAGTTCAGCGACATTAGTAACGGCCATGGTGTTCTCCTGAAGGAAGTTAAACTTTTTTAGTAAACAATCCTGCGTCCTGAGTATAGTCCCGCCTGGCTGGCGCGTTGGATTGGGCCAGAACGCCCGGATTTTCAAATGTTTACTAAACTAGTCTGTTCTGGCATCAGCGTTATGTACCCTGATGCTGCTAATACTTCCGTTGCGAAAAGATTACCTGGTTTGAGGTAGGGCAATTTTGATACAGATCAATTTGAACGCAAGCTGACTCCTTTCAGCCGCACTTTTCGGCACCCGCTTGTCGAAACCGCTTACGCCTCTTAAGGCCAGGCTCATAGCGGCTAAAACCAGCTGCATTTTAATGTCTGGCGAAATGCGCTAAATCGGGCGCTGATCGGCAGAATAAATAGCTGTCCGCGCATCTGGCGTCAGGGCGCTTTTTCCCTTACATTAGGCGCGTTTTCCTCCCCTGTGGTACGGAGTCTGTCGTGAACCCTGCGCTGTTAGATTTATCAGGTTATATAAAATTTTTTGTCGGGCTTTTTGCGCTGGTCAATCCGGTAGGCATTATTCCGGTGTTTATCAGCATGACCCGCTATCAGGGGGCTGCTGAGCGTAATAAAACCAACCTGACGGCCAACCTCGCGGTCGCCATCATTCTGTGGACCTCACTGTTTCTCGGTGATGCGATTCTGCATATTTTCGGTATCTCTATCGACTCCTTCCGCATTGCCGGGGGAATTCTGGTAGTGACCATCGCCATGTCGATGATCAGCGGTAAGCTGGGCGAAGATAAGCAGAACAAACAGGAAAAATCAGAGACCGCGATTCGTGAAAGTGTCGGGGTGGTACCGCTGGCACTGCCGCTGATGGCCGGACCCGGTGCCATCAGTTCGACCATTGTCTGGAGCACGCGCTATCACAGCTGGGTCAATCTGCTGGGATTCAGCCTGGCGATTGCGCTTTTTGCCTTCTGCTGCTGGCTGTTGTTTCGGGCTGCACCTTTAATGGTGCGGGTGTTAGGCCAGACCGGTATTAATGTGATCACCCGTATTATGGGGCTGTTGCTGATGGCGCTGGGTATTGAGTTCGTGGTTACCGGAATGAAATCTATTTTCCCCGGTTTACTCAATTAAATTCCCCACTTAATTCAGGGGTCGAAGCGAAGTCGTGAATCATTATGGTGCAAAGTAAGAAAAACCTGCACCATAAACATGCAATTATTCATCCCGCTTAATAGATTCAGCAGATTATCACTTTCATTACTGCTGGCCGGAATTTGCCGCTTGTTGGCCGCAGCGATGTCACAATTTTCACATGATAATCTGCTTTCTAATTCTCGCTTAGCCTGACAAATCGCGCCTCTGCTCCCAGCCGACGCGCATTCATCGCGTCTGATGGCGTATCCCCGGTATAATTGCCAAAAAAGCGTTTTTATCCCTTCGGCAGAGCTGCAGAAAGTCTGTTTTTATCTAAAATCTCTATTTTTCATATCGATAAGATATTTTCAGGACAAAAATTAACACTTCCGCTGCCTGACTTCTCATGATAAAAGAGAATTAGTTAACATTTTAGCTATTTTGCTTTGGCACCCTTCTGCTGCTTCTGATAATTTTTGGCGCAACGTAAAATTTTTTCTCCGACAGCCAAAGTGAGAACGCTTTTTGCTTAAGCCTATCGGGATACTTAATAAAAGGTTGGCGCTTTCGCATGACTGGGATGAAAAACTTGCAGCAACAACGGTGTAAAATTGCGTTATGTCTGTTAATCGCTTTTTCACCGGCCTATGGTGCCACGGTGCCAGCCGGGACGACGCTGGCGCCGATGCAGCAAATTGTTATTAATAACGGCTCAGAGGTGGCGTCGCTCGACCCACATAAAGTCGAAGGCGTGCCAGAATCGAATATTATTCTTAATCTGCTTGATGGGCTGGTTAACACCGATAACAGCGGCAGGGTGGTGCCTGGTGTGGCGGAGAGCTGGCAAAACCAGCAAGGGACTCAGTGGACCTTTACCCTGCGGGATGACGCAAAATGGAGCAACGGCGAACCGGTAACCGCCGATGATTTCGTCTATAGCTGGCGTCGACTGGCCGATCCCACGACGGCTTCTCCTTATTCCAGCTATCTGCAGGCGGCGCATTTCGCCAACATTGATGCCATTCTGGCCGGTAAAATGTCACCCGATCAGCTCGGTGTGAAGGCGCTGGATGCCCATCATCTGCAAATTACCCTGAGTGAACCGGTGCCTTATCTGGTCGCCATGCTGGCGCATACCGCGATGAAGCCGGTCTATGCCCCGGCGATCAAGCAGTGGGGCGAGGCCTGGACCCGGCCGGGTCACTATGTGGGCAACGGCGCGTATACGCTGAGCGACTGGGTGGTCAATGAAAAAATCGTACTGCAGCGCAATCCACACTACTGGGATAACAGCCATACGGTGATTGAGCAGGGCACTTTCCTGCCGATCGCCTCGGAAAACAGCGATATTAATCGCTATCGCAGCGGCGGTACGGACATTACCAACAGCGCAATCCCGCCAGAAATGTTCGGCAAACTGCGTCAGGAGCTGGGCGAGCAGGTCAAAGTCAGTCCGCTGCTTTGCACTTTCTATTATGAAATTAATAATAAAAAGCCGCCATTTACCGATGCGCGCGTTCGTGCTGCGATCAAGATGACCCTCGACCGTGAAGTCATTGCTAACAAGATCATGGGGCAGGGTCAGATTCCGGCCTACAGCCTGACGCCACCGTTTACCGCCGGGATCAATTTAACCCCACCGGCGTGGTTCAGACAGACACAGGCGCAGCGCAATCAGGCGGCGAAAAAGTTACTGGCAGAGGCCGGGTTTGATGACAGCCATCCGCTGACCTTCACGCTGCTCTACAACACCTCCGATCAGAATAAACGCCAGGCGATCGCTGCTGCCTCAATGTGGCAGAAAAACCTCGGCGCGAAGGTGACGTTACAGAATCAGGAGTGGAAAACTCTGCTGGAGACCCGTCATCAGGCGCAGTATGACGTGGTTCGCGCCACCTGGTGCGCGGATTACAACGAGCCGTCGACCTTTCTCAACATGCTGATCGGTAACGCCTCAATCAATACCGCCTTTTACCGCAGCCCGACGTTTGATCGCCTGATGTCGGAGACCCTGTCCGCCAGCAGTGAAGCACAACGCGCCAGCCTCTATCAGCAGGCTGAAACACAACTCGACAAAGACTCACCAATTGTGCCAGTTTACTACCGCGTGAGTGTGCGCCTGGTGAAGCCCTGGGTTGGCGGCTTTACGGGTAAAGACCCGCAGGACATGACAGACCTGAAATACTATTTCATCAAACAACACTGAGCCGCGCGCTTACCTGGCGAGACAGTCGGGGAGCGCGCGTCCGTGCAGACCACAGTATGTGGTCACTATCCTCAGGTTAACCAGCCGGGGATCCCGAGACGGGGGACGCCGGGGCAGTCAATCGCCCCGGCGACGATAATAAAACTGGAGTGTAATAATGAACAACATCACGAAGAAAAGCCTGATTGCAGCGGGCGTGTTTGCTGCAGTCAGTGCCCTGGCAGGGAATGCAGTTCTGGCGGCTACAGTGCCAGCTGGCGTTGAGCTGGCAGCAAAACAGGAACTGGTACGCGGTAATGGCGATGAAGTACAGTCGCTCGATCCGCACAAAATTGAAGGCGTGCCGGAAGATAACGTGGCGCGCGATCTCTACGAAGGTCTGCTGGTCAGTGACAGCAATGGCCACCCGGTGCCGGGCGTAGCGGAAAGTTACGAAAACAAAGATTTCAAAGTGTGGACTTTCCACTTACGTAAGAATGCCAAATGGTCGAACGGCGAGCCGGTCACCGCACAGGACTTCGTCTACAGCTGGCAGCGTTTGGTGGATCCGAAAACCGCGTCACCTTACGCCAGCTATCCGCAGTATGGCCATATCCTGAATGTTGATGAGATCATCGCCGGCAAAAAACCGACCTCCGATCTGGGCGTGAAGGCGATTGATGACCATACGCTGGAAGTGACCCTGAGTGAGCCGGTTCCTTATTTCGACAAGCTGATGATCAACTCGGTGATGTCGCCGGTGTATAAGCCCGCGATTGAGAAGTTCGGCGATCAGTGGACTCAGCCACAGAACTGGGTCGGTAACGGCGCGTTTAAACTGGATGCGCACGTGATCAACGAACGCATCACCCTGGTGCGTAACCCGCAGTACTGGGATAACGCCAACACCATCCTGAACAAAGTGACCTTCCTGCCGATCAATTCAGAAGTCAGTGACGTTAACCGTTATTTCTCTGAGAACGGCAGCGACATGACCTACAACAACATGCCGATTGAGCTGTTCAAAAAGCTGCAGCGCGATAACGGCAAAGAACTGCACGTTGATCCCTATCTCTGCACCTATTACTACGAAATCAATAACCAGAAAGCGCCATTCACCGATCCCCGCGTGCGCGCCGCGCTGAAGCTCGGCCTGGATCGCGACATCATGGTAAACAAAGTGCTGGCCCAGGGTCAGATGCCAGCCTACAGCTTCACGCCGCCATCAACCGACGGTATGGAGATTCTGCCGCCAGACTGGTTCAAATGGACGCAGGAAAAACGTAATGAAGAGGCGAAGAAATTGCTGGCTGAAGCCGGTTATACCGCCGATAAACCGCTGACTTTCAACCTGCTGTATAACACTTCCGACCTGCACAAGAAGCTGGCTATTGCCGCCTCGTCGATCTGGAAGAAAAATATCGGGGTGAACATCAAGCTGGAAAACCAGGAGTGGAAAACCTTCCTTGATACGCGTCATCAGGGCAACTTCGACGTTTCGCGTGCCGCCTGGTGTGCTGACTATAACGAACCGACGTCTTTCCTGAACATCATGCTGTCGAACAGCAGCAGTAACACCTCGCACTATAAGAGCGAGGCATTCGATCAGGTACTGCGTGATGCAATCAAAGCGCCGGATGACAAAGCCCGTGCCGCCGACTACCAGCGTGCCGAGCAGATTCTGGATAAAGACAGCACCATCGTTCCGGTCTACTACTACGTTAACGCGCGTCTGGTGAAACCGTACGTCGGCGGTTACACCGGCAAAGATCCGCTGGATAAATCGCAGGATAAGAACTTCTACATCATTAAACACTAATAGCACACAGGCTATCGACAGCGGCGGCGCGTCTGCGCCGCCTTTACGTTTTATTTATTTGTTGTGAAGCAACAGCCTGGTAGGTACGGCAATGTTAAAATTCATCCTGCGTCGCTTGCTTGAAGCGCTCCCGACGCTGTTCGTCCTGATTACCATCTCCTTCTTTATGATGCGACTGGCACCCGGCAGTCCCTTTACCGGTGAGCGCACCCTGGCGCCGGAAGTCATGGCCAACATTGAGGCGAAATATCACCTCAACGATCCGATTGGTAAGCAGTATGTCGATTACCTGGTGCAGCTGGCGCACGGCGATTTCGGCCCCTCATTTAAATATAAAGATTATTCGGTTAACTATCTGGTTGGCCATGCGTTCCCGGTTTCAGCCAAACTCGGTCTGGCTGCCTTCGTGCTGGCGGTAGTACTGGGCGTTGCTGCCGGGGTCATCGCCGCGCTTAAACAGAACAGTCTGTGGGATTTCGCGGTGATGGGGGTGGCAATGACCGGCGTGGTGATACCGAGTTTCGTGGTGGCACCGTTGCTGGTTCTGGTGTTTGCCATCACGCTGAAATGGCTACCCGGCGGTGGCTGGAATGGCGGACAGTGGAACTACATGCTGCTGCCGATGGTGGCGCTCTCGCTGGCCTATATCGCCAGCATCGCACGTATCACCCGCGGATCGATGATTGAAGTAATGCACTCCAACTTTATCCGTACCGCCCGTGCCAAAGGGCTGCCGCTGCGCCGCATCGTGCTGCGCCACGCGCTGAAGCCGGCGCTGCTGCCGGTAATCTCCTATATGGGGCCGGCCTTTGTCGGCATCATCACCGGCTCAATGGTGATTGAGTCGATCTACGGCCTGCCGGGCATCGGTCAGCTGTTTGTTAACGGCGCACTGAACCGTGACTACTCGCTGGTAATGAGCCTGACCATTCTGGTGGGTTTGTTAACCATTCTGTTTAACGCGATTGTTGACGTGCTGTATGCCGTTATCGATCCGAAAATTCGTTACTGATTGCGGAGTTCGCCATGATGTTAAGTAAGAAAAACAGCGAAGCTCTGGATGCGTTCAGTGAGAAGCTGGAAGTGGAAGGGCGCAGTCTGTGGCAGGACGCCCGCCGTCGTTTTATTCATAACCGCGCGGCTTCAATCAGCCTGCTGGTACTGCTGCTGATTACGCTGTTTGTGATCGTTGCGCCGATGCTGTCGCAGTTCACCTATGACGATACCGACTGGGGCATGATGTCCTCTCCACCGGATACCACCTCCGGCCACTGGTTTGGCACCGACTCGTCGGGACGCGATCTGCTGGTGAGGGTGGCAATTGGCGGCCGGATTTCACTGATGGTGGGTGTGGCATCCGCCTTGATCGCGGTAATCGTGGGGACCCTGTACGGTTCCGTTGCCGGTTACCTCGGCGGCAAAACCGACTCGGTGATGATGCGTATTCTGGAAATCCTCAACTCTTTTCCGTTTATGTTCTTCGTCATTCTGCTGGTGACCTTCTTTGGCCGTAATATCCTGCTGATCTTTGCCGCCATCGGCATGGTGTCGTGGCTGGATATGGCGCGTATCGTGCGTGGACAAACCCTGAGCCTGAAGCGCAAAGAGTTTATTGAAGCCGCCCACGTTGGCGGCGTCTCCACCTGGAAAATCGTGGTGCGCCACATCGTGCCGAACGTGCTGGGCGTGGTGGTGGTTTACGCCTCGTTGCTGGTACCCAGCATGATTCTGTTTGAATCCTTCCTGAGCTTCCTTGGGCTGGGAACGCAGGAACCGCTCAGCAGCTGGGGCGCGTTGCTCAGCGATGGGGCTAACTCAATGGAAGTGTCGCCGTGGTTGCTGCTCTATCCGGCGGGCTTTCTGGTGGTAACGCTGTTCTGTTTCAACTTTATCGGCGATGGCCTGCGTGATGCCCTCGACCCGAAAGATCGTTAAGGAGTTTCCCGATGACCATTCATGAATTCCAGCCAGCAATGGCGGCCCGCGCGGGAAGCGAACAGTTACTGCAGGTGAAGGATTTGCGCGTCACCTTCGGCACTCACGACGGCGATGTGACCGCCGTCAACGATCTTAACTTTTCGCTGCGCGCCGGTGAGACGCTGGGTATTGTCGGCGAATCCGGTTCCGGCAAATCACAGACCGCCTTCGCCCTGATGGGGCTGCTGGCTAAAAACGGCCGTATCGGCGGCTCGGCGCTGTTCAACGGCAAGGAGATCCTCAACCTGCCCGAGCACCAGCTTAACCGGCTGCGCGCCGAGCAGATTGCCATGATCTTCCAGGACCCGATGACCTCGCTCAACCCCTACATGCGGGTCGGTGAGCAGTTAATGGAAGTGCTGAAGCTGCACAAGGGCATGAACAGCGCCCAGGCCTTCGAAGAGTCGGTCAGAATGCTGGACGCGGTGAAAATGCCAGAAGCACGCAAGCGGATGAGAATGTATCCGCATGAGTTCTCCGGCGGGATGCGTCAGCGTGTGATGATCGCCATGGCGCTGCTGTGCCGGCCAAAACTGCTGATTGCTGATGAGCCGACCACGGCGCTCGACGTGACGGTGCAGGCGCAGATTATGACGCTGCTCAACGATCTCAAACGTGAGTTCAACACCGCCATTATCATGATCACTCACGATCTCGGCGTCGTCGCCGGGATCTGCGACAAAGTGCTGGTGATGTACGCCGGACGTACCATGGAATATGGCCGCGCTCGTGACGTTTTCTATCAGCCGGCGCACCCGTATTCAATCGGCCTGCTGAATGCGGTGCCGCGTCTGGATGCTGAAGGCGAGAGTCTGACTACCATTCCCGGCAATCCGCCTAACCTGCTGCGTCTGCCGCCGGGCTGCCCGTTCCAGCCGCGTTGTCCACATGCGATGGATATCTGTGCCAAAGCGCCGCCGCTGGAACCGTTCGGGGATGGGCGTTTACGTGCCTGCTTTAAGCCGGTGGAGGAATTAGTATGAGCGCCGTAGCCGAAAAAAGAGTGTTACTGGAAATCGCCGACCTCAAGGTGCATTTCGATATCAAAGATGGCAAGCAGTGGTTCTGGCAGCCGTCAAAGACCCTGAAAGCGGTGGATGGCGTCAGCCTGCGCCTGTACGAAGGGGAGACGCTGGGCGTGGTTGGCGAATCGGGCTGCGGTAAATCGACGCTGGCCCGGGCGATTATCGGCCTGGTTAAAGCCACCGACGGTCGGGTTGCATGGCTGGGACGCGATCTGCTGGGGCAGAGCGAAGAGGAGTGGCGCAAGGCGCGCAGTGACATCCAGATGATCTTCCAGGACCCGCTGGCTTCGCTCAATCCGCGTATGACCATCGGCGATATCATTGCAGAGCCGTTGCGCACCTATCATCCGAAAATGGCGCGTCAGGAAGTCAAAGATCGCGTCAAAAATATGATGATGAAGGTCGGTCTGCTACCGAACCTGATCAACCGCTATCCGCATGAGTTTTCCGGCGGCCAGTGCCAGCGTATCGGTATCGCGCGTGCGCTGATCCTCGAGCCTAAGCTGATTATCTGTGATGAGCCGGTGTCAGCTCTCGACGTATCGATCCAGGCGCAGGTGGTGAATCTGCTGCAGCAGTTGCAGCGCGAAATGGGGCTGTCGCTGATCTTTATCGCGCACGATCTGGCGGTAGTGAAACACATCTCCGATCGGGTGCTGGTGATGTATCTCGGTCATGCGGTCGAACTCGGCACCTACAGCGAGGTCTACAGCAACCCGCAGCATCCTTACACCAAAGCGCTGATGTCAGCGGTGCCGATTCCCGATCCGGATCTGGAAAAGAACAAGCAGATTCAGCTACTGGAAGGGGAGTTGCCGTCTCCGATCAATCCGCCGTCAGGCTGCGTGTTTCGCACCCGCTGCCCGATTGCCGGACCGGAGTGCGCTAAAACCCGGCCGCTGCTGGAAGGCAGTTTCCGCCACGCGGTCTCCTGCCTCAAGGTCGACCCGTTATAATGCAAAACGCCGGGCAGTGGCCCGGCGTTTTTTATCGCTGCGACGGCTATTCACGCCACAGGATATGACACAGCTTGTGGTCTTTTTCACGGCACAGCAGTACGCGTGCAAAGACGTCGGTAATCGGTTCACCATCCGCTTCACCCAGCCCAATCACCACTTCCGCGAAAAAGTCAGGATTCAGATCGAAATCAACATGTTCCTGCCAGTCATCAGAAGGATCGAACAGCTCAGCGCCGCCACGTTCTTCGAACTGCAGATTAAAAAGGATGATGTCTGCCGGATCGAGATTATCGCCTGCCAGCTCAAGAAAAATATCGTAAGCCTGTTCCAGCGTTTCGTCTTCAGTAAGGCGATTATTTAAATCCATGGTCTGTCCTGTCTGCCCTGCGGGCGTTTACACAATTTGGCTCGTTTTACAGTAAAGGGCTAAAGAAGTAAAACAGTCGTTCGACGATGCGTTGCCACCAGGCACGTTTTGACCAGCGCTTACCATCCAGCAGGCGTGAGCGGGCAATATAGTCATCCTGCACGCAGGCCAGATCGCTGCCAAATCCGGCATCGTCTACCACCAGTGTAATCTCAAAATTGAGCCACAGGCTGCGCATATCAAGATTTACCGTGCCGACCAGGCTGAGCTGTCCATCAACCAGAACGCTTTTGGTATGCAGCAGACCATCTTCAAACTGATAAATTTTAACGCCCGCCTCCAGTAGTTCACTGAAGAACGCCCGGCTGGCCCAGCCCACCAGCAGGGAATCGTTATGCCGAGGGACAATAATGCTGACATTCACGCCGCGCTGCGCCGCGGTGCAGATGGCATGCAGCAGATCGTCGCTTGGCACGAAGTAGGGCGTGGTCATGATCAGCTGTTCGCGAGCGGAATAGACCGCCGTCAGCAGCGCCTGATGGATCATATCCTCCGGGAAGCCAGGACCTGAGGCGATAACCTGCACCGTGTGCCCGCTCTCCTGCTCAAACGGCATGATATTGCGGTCGGGCGGTGGCGGCAGGATCCGTTTACCGGTTTCAATCTCCCAGTCGCAGCTGAAGACAATCCCCATTGCGGTGGCCACCGGGCCTTCCATCCGCGCCATCAGATCGATCCACTGCCCGACGCCCGCGTTCTGCTTGAAGAAGCGCGGATCCACCAGATTCATGCTGCCGGTGTAGGCAATATAGTTATCGATTAACACAATTTTGCGGTGCTGACGCAGATCCATCCGGCGCAGGAATACGCGCAGCAGGCTGACCTGTAACGCTTCCACCACATCGATGCCGGCATTGCGCATCATGCCCACCCACGGACTGCGGAAAAAGGTGACGCTGCCAGCCGAGTCGAGCAGCAAACGGCAATGTACGCCGCGACGTGACGCCGCCATCAGCGACTCCGCCACTTCATCTGCCAGACCGCCAGGGTGCCAGATATAGAACACCATCTCGATATTGTGACGCGCCAGCTGGATGTCACGGATCAGCGCCTGCATCACATCATCCGAGCTGGTGAGCAGTTGCAGCTGGTTGCCTTTGACGCCAGCAATGCCCTGACGGTGATGACAAAGCTCGAACAGCGAGCGCGCAACGTCGCTGTGTTCGGTGGCAAAGATTTCACGGCACTGCTTCAGATCGTTCAGCCAGCGGGCCGTCGAGGGCCACATGGTGCGAGCGCGTTCGGCACGCCGTTTACCCAGGTGCAGTTCGCCAAAGGAGAGGTAGGCGATAATACCCACCAGCGGCAGAATATAGATAATCAGTAGCCAGGCCATCGCCGAGGTGACGGCGCGGCGCTTCATCAGTATTCGCAGGGTGACACCGGCGATCAGCAGCCAGTAGCCAAACAGCAGCATCCAACTGATCAGGGTGTAAAAAGTGGTCATTAAGTGGACATCCCGTTCGCGCTTTCGTCTGGCAAGTTTACGTGCTGTTGCGGGTCAGCGAAACCCCCTGACCTGAGCCATCTGTTCAGATCCGATTTGGCATTGGCGATAAGATCTTTATAATACGTGCGCGTGAATTCGATGTCAGAGAGGAAGTGATGAGACGAAGCAGAAATGAAGTGGCGCGCTGGAGAATGTTACGTCAGGTGCACCGCCGCCGTTCACGCTGGCTGGAAGGGCAGTCACGCCGTTATAAGCGTATCCACAGTATTCGCCATCAGCTGGCGCAGCAGCAGCGTCGCTCCATTCTGTTTATTACGCAACAGTTGTAATCGCCGTCGCCGGTGCTGACGGTTCAGGCGGGCAACCGGGCAACCGGGCAGCCGGCTGGGGAGAATCCCCGGCACCTTCCCGCCAGTCCGATGCCGGCTCAGGCTTCGAAAAAGCCCATCTCCGCCAGAAAGTGGCGCGCCTGCAGATGCTCCTGTTGCGACGCGCCGCGATCCTTCACTTCACACATCAGGCAATCGGTTGGGCTGCCCACGCCCATCGGACGTCGGTAACCGGCGCGGTCATACCATTCAAAAGACCACTTATCTGTTTTGCGATGGTAATAAATGGTTAACCAGGCAGAGCAGTTTGCCGGGTAGCCGCTCAGCACTTCTGTTTTCGGATCGGCAATTCCCTGCACCCGGTATAACAGCTGATCGAAGAAAGTTGAGGCGCCCTGAATATTATAAGTTTTATGCATATTGAGCCTGCGACTGTGCTGTAGCGTCCATTCTGCGTGTCAGAGTGTAATAAAGAAGTCATAAATGTAGACAGCGATGCGCAATAATTCCTGTTCAGGCTAAAAAAAAATCTTTCAGCACGCGCTTTTATCACTGTCGGCGACGTCTCACGCGAGTCCCGTCAGGCGCTAATGGCGGGCTGGCGAAGCCTCCCGCGGCGATTACGGTTAATTCTGTACAACTTTACAATCACGCAAGTGACTGTTTGATGGCCATTTATTTCTTTGATTGCTGTTTCAATGCAAATAACAGCGTAAATACCTGTACAACCATCCTTGGGTTGTATAGCTTTACTGCATCGGTTGTAAAAATTAAACGAACTCTATGAGGGTTAACCATGCAAACCAACGTACGAATTCCGGCCTCCATTGCTGATATTTCTGCCTATCTCAACAGTGCCGCTCTGCCGTCGCAGCAGGCGATTCTGGGTTCAGTGGTAACCGAGATTATGCGTTCCGGACGCAGTCTCAATCGTAAGGCGATCTGTACCCGATTGATTAGCCGCTTGCAGGATGTCACCAGTGCGGAAGAAGAACAGCATTACCATGCGCTGATTGGCTTACTGCTGGATCGTAATTAATTCGCTGGTGAGTGCATGTGCGCTATAGCTGGCGTTGCCCGCGCGCTACCGCATCGCCGCAAATTGCCAGGGAAAATGCAGCCCGCCACCTTCTGATGTCTGGCGAGCAAGCCAGGCTTCAGATACCGCGCAAGCGGGTGGACCATATTGACAAGGCGTCAGCGTTTTTGTAGAAATTAGCCATCTTTCGTGATCGTTTTTCGTTGTCCAATCATTCATCTCTCACGGAAGATCGAAGCCCTGCCAGACCGGCAGGGCTTTTGTTTTTCCCCACGTCAATCCGCTCATGATCAATCCAGTAAATAGATGCCCGCAACAATCGCGCTGACAGACATGATATGCAGCAATTCGGTCATGACGGCCTCTCCTGTTGTGTTTAACGGTCCTTTCAGTCAAGAACAGGCTGGCTGATTGGTCAAAAAAATTTACATTTTTACCGACCAGTATGCGGTGGTGATGCCAGCTTTCTTAATTAATCCGCTGAAAATTAACTCTTCCTGACACTTGTCGCTGCGGTTATTGTTTAGCGATGCTAAGTGTTGCTGGGTGGGACACACTACGCCAGCGGATTGTTCAGACGCCTGTCAGCAGGCGTGAAAATTTACGCTGCGCTAAACCGGTAAGAATCACTGCGGATCGGGGAGCGGTGCATGCAGTTTTTAACAGCACCTCGGATTGCTGTTTTTCAGATCCGGCGATAAATTGATAAGAAATACCTTTGGGAGTCAGTCGATGAAGAAGAAATCAAACCGTGGCGTTATCGCCTTAGCCTGCTGTCTGCTGTTCACCTCGCCCGCGTTACTGGCCAATCCGGGTAACGGCAATGGTAACGGCAATGGTCATGGACATTCCGCCCATCATGGTGGCAAAGGCGAAGGCAAAAACGGCAAAGATCATTCGTCTAAGAGCAAAAAGAACAAGGGCGGCGATCCTCACCGGGCCGAGTCAGAGATCAGCTATGCGTTCGCACGCGATCTGGCCAGACAGTATGGGCTGACCGGTTATTCATCGCTGCCACCGGGTATTGCGAAAAATCTTGCGCGGGGTAAACCTTTGCCGCCCGGGATCGCCAAACGATCGGTGCCGCCTTCAATGCTGGACAACCTGCCGGATTATCCTGGTTATCAATGGAAAATTGTCGGGGATAACCTGGTGCTGATTGCGCTCAGTACTGCGGTGGTGACGGCGATCATCAATAACGTCTTCGATTAAGCTAAGCGGGCGACACGAATCGAAAAAAACTGCCGGACTGAACTGCGCCCCAAAAGCTGGACACCCAACCGGGCAGGGTGCAGTTTTTTATTTTGAATTCGGCCGGCAAAGGGTTTAACCGGCCAGTCGCGCCTGCGCGGTCAGCAGCAGGGTTACGTTCACCAACTGCAGCGCCGCTGCCAGCACAACGCACATCACAATCAGCTGTTTTTTCTTACGCCAGCCGTGGACCCGCCATAAATAGAGCGCGGTCCCAATCAGCGCCACGATCGGCACCAGCAGCGCCAGAATCATCATTTGCATTATTGCTTCATCCGAAAAACAAAAATGGCTTCTGTGCGCCGCACCGAAGCCATTTCTTTACCTGGTCCGCGCGATCAGAAAACGCGTTTAAACGGTTTCACGGCGACCTGTTTATAGACGCCAGCGGCAATATAGGGATCATCTTCTGCCCACGACTGCGCTGCTTCTAATGACGGGAACTCGGCAATCACGGTAGAACCGGTGAAGCCCGCCACGCCCGGATCGTTGCTGTCGACAGCAGGCATCGGACCCGCAATGATCAGGCGTCCTTCTTCATGCAGTAGTTTCAGGCGAGCCAGATGAGCAGGGCGCACCGCGTTACGTTTTTCCAGTGAATCTGCGTTGTCTTCTGCATAAATGACGTAAAGCACTTGGGAGCTCCCATTAACTCTTCAGAATTTCGCAACACGTTAAGGGATTGCCGATCAGAGTGCAAATGAAACCTCTGACCACTGCAATGCTCAGCATAAAGGGCTAAAAAGCGCTTTTCTTTCGGCCGGATGGCGGGAGTTATTGAAACTGATTGCTATTTGCATTTAAAATCGGCTCTTCATTCAATGACTGCGACTGTTATGACCACGCTGACTATGCCATTACCAAAACGCACGCCTGTCTCCATGTTATTGTCTGTTGCTTTACATGGTGCCGTAATTGCCGGCATTCTTTATGCCTCATTCCATCAGGTGCTCGAAGTCCCTAAAGCGTCGCAGCCTATCAGCGTAACCATGGTCGCCCCTGAAATTCAGCCTGAGCCGGCGCCGGCAGTGGTTGAGCCGCCTGCCCCACAGCCTGAACCGCAGCCGGAACCTGAACCAGTACCAGAACCTCAGCCGGCCCCGGAACCCCCAAAGGCCGAGCCGGTGCCGATTCCTAAGCCGGAACCGAAGCCCAAACCTAAACCGAAGCCGGAACATAAGCGTGAGCAGCCTAAACGCGAAGTCAAACCGCGTCAGGAGAGCAAGCCGCAGGCTAATCCGTTTAAGCAGGAGGCGCCCGCTACTCAGAACAAGCCGACCGCCGCGCCGAAGTCGACGCCAGCACCGAGTCAGACGGTCTCTAATGGGCCGAAAGCACTGAGCGTCAGCAAGCCAGGCTATCCACCGCGTGCACTGGCGCTACGTGTAGAAGGCCGGGTGAGAGTCAAATTTGATGTCGACAGCGAAGGGCGGGTGGATAACATCCAGATACTTTCCGCTGAGCCGCGTAATATGTTTGAACGCTCAGTTAAACAGGCGATGAAGCAGTGGCGTTACCAGAGTGGGCGTCCGGGGCAGGGCCTGACCATGAACATTGTGTTTAAGATCAGTGGCGGAGCCAGTATCGAATAGAAAGCTGGCGGTCAGGTAACAAGCTTGCCTGACCGCCAGGCGACCGGTTAATCGCTGGGTTGCTGATTGGCCCGTCCGGCAGGCAGCGGACGTGAATTACCGTCATTGTCGACCGCGACGTAGATAAATACCGCTTCGGTGGCACAGTACGTCTGCCCAATCGGCTCTGACGACACCTTCTTAATCCACACTTCGACATTGATGGTCATCGAACTGTTGCCGGTACGGATGCAGCGTGCATGACAACTGACCACATCGCCCACCGCCACCGGTTTCATAAATGACATGCCATCAACCCGCACCGTAACCACCCGGCCTTCGGCAATTTCTTTGGCCAGGATCGCACCGCCCATATCCATCTGAGACATCAGCCAGCCGCCAAAAATATCGCCGTTGGCGTTGGTGTCTGCTGGCATGGCTAACGTACGTAACACCATTTCGCCTTGCGGCAACTTATGTTTTTCGCCCATTGCTTTCATTCTTCTGCAGGTGATCGCTAAAAAAATGCCCGGCATAGCGGGCAGAGTGATTATTTTTGTTGTTGTTGCGGCATCTGTCGCCAGATATAGAGCCCGCTGATCAGGGTAAACAGTAAGGTGAGACCGGTCAGACCAAACACCTTAAAGTTAACCCAGAATGCCTGGGATAACCAAAAGGCAACATAGATATTTACCAGGCCGCAGATCAGGAAAAAGATCGCCCATGCGGTGTTCAGCCGACGCCAGACCGGGTCCGGCAGCTGTAACTCTTTGCCCAGCATGCTCTGGATCAGCGTTTGTTTCATAAACCACTGGCTGTAGAGCAGCGCCACGGCAAACAGGCTGTAAATCACCGTCACTTTCCACTTAATGAACTCATCGTTGTGGAATACCAGCGTCAGCGTGCCAAATACCGCCACCAGCACAAAGGTGAAAATCGTCATCTTTTCCAGTTTACGGTAGAGCACCCAGCTGACGACTAAGGCCAGACCGGTTGCGACAATCAACGCGCCAGAGGCAACAAAGATGTCGTACAGCTTGTAGAAGATGAAAAACACCACCAAAGGGAGAAAGTCGAGTAACTGCTTCATAGTCATTCCAGTCAGAGCTGAAGTGGGTACGGATGCGCCCGAAGGCGCATCAGCCATCAACGTAACAGCATATAAAGCCGGTACAGATAGATAATTAACATGGCCGAAACCAGATTACCTGCAGCGGTAAAAATCACCGAGGAGACATTCATCGGCAGGACGGTTAGCGAGGAGAAAAACAGCATTACCACTACTTTCGCCAGCAGCCAGAGAATAATAGCTGGCGCGATCAGTTTCACGTTCTTCCAGGCCATCCGCATGCTGGCGCGCATCGCAGCGAACACGCCGATCTTCTCGCTAGCCAGCATCACCGGCGCCAGTGACAGCAGAATAGTCAGCAGAATACCGGGCACCACCAGAATCATAAAGCCGAGCTGCGCTACCAGCGTAATCAGGAAGGTCAGCAGTAACAGCTTCGGCAGTAACGGTGCTGCCGTACCAATGGCACGCAGCGCACTGACCCGCTGGCCAGAAGAGACCATCGGTATCAGACACAACATCCCGCCGAGCAACAGCGTATTGCCCACCAGCGCCGCGAAGGTGCCCGCCGCAGAGGCGCGCAGCAACACCTGCTGCTGTTCAGGTGACATATTCTGCACCATCTCAAATAATGAACTGGCACTGTCGTCGCCCTGCTGCAGGATCGCCATCTGATCGGCGCCCGGGGTCAGCACATGTACCAGCATTACGGTGATGAAAGCGGTCAACAGCGACATCAACAGTAAAGTAACCAGCTGATGGCGGGCAAAATTTCCAGTGTCACGGTATAACGAGCTTGCCGTGATAGACATGTACACTCCTTGGAGGAACCGGGTTAATTAACCCGGCGATTGTACATGTTCTGGCAGCTCGCGGGCACCCGCCGCGGCATAACTTTCTGTCATTACAGGTAAAGATGGGTGAAAAAGGGCGGGAAGACCGTAACGGGCGCGGGCGCGATCGCAGGCTTCATTGGCGATGCCTTCTTCACCCGACATCGCAAACTCCCGACAGGGCGTCGGGCGTTGTTCATAAATTCCACACGAGACACAGCCGCCAATCTCGCCCTGCAGGGCAACACAGCGGGGTGCGCGATCGTTAGTGCCGCGCATATTGCGCATCAACAGGCTTAGCGGCTCGGTTAATTCAGTCGGCACCGGACCGCCAGCATCATCGGCTTCAGCCCAGTAGAAAGAGACACGGAAATGGGCGCAGCAGGCGCCACAGCTGACACAAGGATTTGAAGTTTCGCTCATTTGATCACCCGCCACTCCTGAGGCATCGAACCAAAATCAACAATCTGGATCAGCAAAATAAGCCGGGCAAAATATTTCGGCAAGGGGTATTTCTTAGCGCCAGCACCGGCCAAAATTGATCTACATCAACCCATTGTTTTTTAATTAAATTATTTCAGCCGGCCGGAGTGCAATTTTATGTAAATCACGTTAAATCTTTGCTAACAAAAAATTGATGACCTGAGTGTTTTTCCCTTTAGCAAAGGAGTGACGATGAAACTGGCAAAATGCGCAATGTTACTGGCTCTGGCTTTACCCCAACTGGCGATGGCTCATGAGGCGGGCGATTTTTTTATGCGCGCAGGCAGCGCCACGGTACGGCCGACGGAAGGTTCCGACAACGTGCTCGGCATGGGCGAGTTCAGCGCCAGTAACGATACCCAGCTTGGCCTGACCTTTACCTATATGGCGACGGATAATATCGGGGTTGAACTGCTGGCCGCCACGCCGTTCCGGCACAAAGTGGGGCTGGGTCCAACCGGCACGCTGGCAACGGTACGTCAGCTGCCGCCAACGCTGATGGCGCAATACTATTTCTTTGACAGCAAAAGCAAAGCGCGCCCGTATATCGGGGTCGGTATCAACTACACCACCTTTTACGACGCTGACTTCAACCAGACCGGCCGTGATGCAGGTCTCAGCGATCTGAGCGTAAAAGATTCCTGGGGCGTAGCGGGACAGGTCGGTCTGGATTACCAGATTAACCGCGACTGGATGCTGAATGCGTCAGTGTGGTACATGGATATTGATACTGAAGTGAAGTTCAAGGCAGCAGGCGAGCAGCAGAACATCAATATGCGCATCGATCCCTGGGTTTTCTTCTTCGGCGCGGGTTACCGCTTCTGATGAGAAAAAGGCCGCTGTTTAAGCGGCCTTTTTGCTAAGCACAGCAGCGATTACTTGATCTGCATATTGTTAACAACGGATTTCACGCCTGGCACGCTGCGCGTAACCTGCACCGCGCGATTAGCCATCTGTGGTGATGAGACAAAACCGCTCAGCTGAACTTTACCTTTAAAGGTTTCTACGTTGATTTCAGTCGATTTCAGCGAGTCATCTTTCAACAGTTCACCTTTCACTTTGGTGGTCACCACGGTGTCGTCGATATAGCCACCGGTTCCTTCTTTAGTCGCGGTTGGCGCACAGGCGCTCAGTGTCAGCGCAACCACACCCGCCATCAACGCACCCGCCAGCAGTTTAAATAATTTCATTGCTTTCTCTCCCTGTCACAAATTGGATGCGACGTTACCGTAACGGCGCTCTGACATTGTGGTGCAGATTTTGCAAAAAGGGCAAATGGCGGGATGTAAAAAATGGAAAGAAATCATGCCTTATCACCTGATAAGGCATGCTGACAGAATTAACGGCTGGCGGCTTTGAGGCTGCTGACGAAGTTTTTCAGTTCGCGCAGCATCACGTCCGGTTCGGCGTGATTTTTTTCAATGATTCGCACAATGGCGGAGCCAGAGATAGCGCCGGCGGCACCGGCGGCGATTGCTTCCTTCACCTGCGACGGTTCAGAAATACCGAATCCCTGCAGCGGCGGGGCTGCGTTGTATTCACGTAGCTTTTCAATCAGATGCTGCAGCGGCAGGCTGGCACGGTTTTCAGCGCCGGTAACGCCGGCACGGGAGAGCAGGTAGGTATAACCGCGTCCGTGTGAGGCAATCTCCCGCAGCAGGGTATCACTGGCATTTGGCGGGCAGATGAAAATCGGCGCGATACCGTGACGCAGCGCCGCCTGACGGAACGGTGCTGACTCTTCCACTGGCACATCTGCCACCAGCACTGAATCGACGCCGGCTTCGGCGCAACGCGCGTAAAACGCATCCACGCCGTTGGTGAACACCAGATTGGCATACATCAGTAAACCGATCGGCAAATCCGGGTATTTACGCCGGATGGTCGCCAGCATCTCAAAGCACTGGCTGATGTTGGTGCCCGCCGCAAAGGCGCGCAGCGTCGCGTTCTGAATGGTCGGGCCGTCGGCCAGCGGATCGGAGAAGGGGATGCCTAACTCCAGCGCATCGGCGCCGCCTTCCACCAGAGCGTCAATCACCTGTAATGAAAGTTCCGGCGATGGATCACCCAGCGTCACAAAAGGGACAAAAGCGCCTTCGTTACGGGCAGAGAGACGTTTAAACAGTTGATCGTAACGTTCCATCAGATTTCTCCCTGCGCAGTCAGAATGTCGTGAACGGTGAAAATATCTTTATCGCCCCGGCCAGAAAGGTTAACCACCACCAGTTGCTCTTTGTCCGGCTCGGCCTGAATCATCTTCAGGGCGTACGCCAGTGCATGTGATGATTCCAGTGCCGGAATAATACCTTCAGCGCGGCACAGTTGTTTGAAGGCTGCCAGCGCTTCGTTATCAGTAATCGAAACATACTCGGCGCGGCCAATGCTGTTCAGATGCGCATGCTGCGGTCCGACTGACGGAAAATCGAGGCCAGCAGAGATCGAGTAAGACTCTTCAATCTGACCCTCTTCGGTCTGCATCATCGGGGCTTTCATACCGAAGTAGATACCAACGCGGCCATGTTTCAGCGGCGCGCCATGCTCACCGGTTTCAATGCCGTGTCCCGCTGGCTCAACGCCAATCAGCTTAACGCTGCTTTCATCAATAAAGTCCGCGAACATGCCGATGGCGTTAGATCCTCCGCCGACGCAGGCGATAATGGCGTCCGGCAGGCGACCCTCTTTTTCCAGAATCTGCTTTTTGGTCTCTTCACCGATCATCCGCTGGAACTCACGTACGATGGTCGGGAATGGATGCGGGCCAGCGGCGGTACCCAGCATATAGTGAGCGGTTTCATAGCTGCCTGACCAGTCGCGCAGCGCCTCATTACAGGCATCCTTCAGCGTGGCTGAACCACTGTGTACCGGGATCACTTCAGCACCCATCAGACGCATACGGAATACGTTAGGAGACTGACGCTCAACGTCTTTAGCCCCCATATAGATGCGGCACTTCATTCCCAGCAGCGCGCAGGCCAGCGCGGAGGCGACACCGTGCTGGCCGGCACCGGTTTCTGCGATGATTTCATTCTTGCCCATACGTTTGGCAAGCAGCGCCTGGCCCAGCACCTGGTTCGTTTTGTGCGCGCCGCCGTGCAGCAGATCTTCGCGCTTCAGGTAGAGCCGGGTTTTGCTGCCTTTCGTCAGGTTCTTACACAGCGTCAGGGCGGTAGGACGGCCGGCATAGTTCTTCAGCAGGTCCATGAATTCCGCCTGAAACTCAGGATCTTTCTGTGCGTCGACAAACGCCTCTTCCAGCTGGCGCAGCGCTGGCATCAGGATCTGCGGAACATACATTCCGCCAAATTCGCCAAAGTAGGGGTTGAGTAACGTCATTTTTAGCTTCCTTTTTCGGGCCCGCCGTAGAGCAGGCCAGGCAAATCAGTAGGCGCGCAGTGTCTGGAACACCGCCGCGATTTTACGGGCATCTTTGATACCGGGCGCGCTTTCCACCCCTGAGTTGAAATCGAGACCGGCACAGCCCAGCTGCGCCGCTTCAACACAGTTATCCGCGCTCAGGCCACCGGCCAGCAACACGTCATTCAGCGTCTGGCCCTGTAACAGTGACCAGTCAAAGCGCTGACCGGTTCCGCCGTCGCCATTATCAAACACGTAACGATCAATGTGCGGCCAGTTGCGCGCCGGTAAGGCACCTTCAACGCGCAGCGCTTTCCAGATCTCAATGCTGGCGGGCAGGGCCGCGCGCAGTTCGCTGACGAAATCCGGGTCTTCATTGCCGTGCAGCTGGACGGCGGCCAGCGAAAGCGCGGTGGCTTTGGTGACAACGTCACTAATGGCGTTATTGCGGAACACGCCAACGTAGCGCAATGGCGCGGCGTTGATCACCGTACGGGCGGCCTCAGTTTCGATGTGACGCGGCGAACCTTCAGCAAAAATCAGGCCGCCGTAGAGGGCACCGGCTTCATAGGCGGCACGCGCGTCTTCCGCGCGGGTCAGCCCACAGACTTTATTGGCACCCAGCGTCACCCGGCGCACCGCCGCGGTCAGGTCGGGTTCTTCCATCAGGGCGGAACCGATCAGGAAGCCATTGGCAAAGTGGCTGAGCTCACGAATATCTGCGTAGCTGTTGATGCCCGATTCGCTGATTACTGTGACGCCGTGCGACAGGCGCGGGGCCAGCTGGCGGGTGCGGTTAAGATCGATCGACAGATCGCGCAGATCGCGGTTATTAATCCCGACCACTTTGGCCTGCAGCGCAATGGCGCGCTCCAGCTCCTGCTCATTACTGACTTCGGTCAGGATGCCCATTTTCAGGCTGTGGGCGACGGCGGCCAGCTGACGATACTGCTCATCATCCAGCACTGACAGCATCAGCAGAATGGCGTCTGCCTGATAGTAACGCGCCAGATAGATCTGATACGGGTCGATGATAAAGTCTTTGCACAGCACCGGCTGGGTGATAGCGGCGCTGACGATCGGCAGAAAAGCGAAGTCGCCCTGAAAGTATTTTTCATCGGTCAGCACCGACACTGCCGAAGCGTAGTGCCGGTAAACACCGGCAATCGCGGCCGGATCAAAATCGGCGCGGATAATCCCTTTAGAGGGCGACGCTTTTTTACACTCGAGGATAAACGCGGTTCGCGCACCCTGGAGCGCATCATAAAAATGACGGCTGGCAGGCTCAATGCTGTTCTGAAAGGTAGAAAGAGGCTGCTGCTGCTGACGCGCTTCAACCCAAATCGCTTTGTCCTGCACAATTTTTTCTAACACGGTACCTTGCATGGTTATCCTCTTGCTGCCAGAGCGACCACGCGCTCGTAAGCCTGTCCACTGTGGATAGCGTTGAGCGCACGCTGTGCATTTTCACGCAGATCTTCATGACCGAATACTTTAAGCAGCATCGCCACATTGACGGCGACCGCTTCCTCATGGGCCTGCTGGCCATTACCCTGGAGTAAAGCCGTGAGAATGTCACGATTTTCTTCCGGCGTGCCGCCAGCCAGCGCTTCCTTAGGATGGAAGCCAAAACCGAAGTCTTCCGGCGACAGCTGATAGCGGGTGATTTCCCCGTCACGCAGCTCTGCCACATGGGTCACGTCGTGCAGCGCCACTTCATCCATCCCGCCGCCATGCACCACCGCTGCACGCTGATAGCCCAGCACTTTCAGGGTCTGCGCAATCGGCATCACCAGCTCCGGGCTGTAAACGCCAATCACCGCCAGCGGTGGACGTGCCGGGTTAATCAGCGGGCCCAGGACGTTAAACAGCGTCCGCGTTTTGAGCTGCTGGCGCACCGGCATCGCGTGGCGAAATCCGGTGTGATACTGCGGTGCAAACAGGAAGCAGACGTTGAGATCGTCCAGCGCCTGGCGTGCTTGCTGAGCCGGCATATCCAGATTGATGCCAAACGCCGCCAGCAGATCGGATGAACCGGACTTGCTGGAGACGCTGCGGTTGCCGTGCTTCGCCACTTTCAGGCCGCAGGTCGCCGCGACAAACGCACTGGCGGTTGAAATATTAATGCTGTTGCTGCCGTCACCGCCGGTTCCGACGATATCGGCAAAAGCGTAGTCGGGGCGCGGGAAGGGTTTGGCATCTTCCAGCAGCGCGGTTGCCGCACCGGCGATCTCTTCTGGCGTTTCGCCCCGGACTTTCATCGCAATCAGGGCTGCCGCCAGTTGGGTCGGCTCCAGCTGACCGGTAATAATCGCGCTGAACAGCTGATGACTCTCAGCCTGATTCAGCGTCTGCGCCTGGTAAAGTTTTTCCAGTGTCTGTTGCATAGTCATTCTCCCTGTTACTTCGCCAGCGCCCAGGCCAGCGTCTGCTCAAGCAGTCGCGCGCCCTGAGTAGTCAGGATGGATTCAGGATGGAACTGGAATCCGCATACCCGGTCAGTTTCGTGGCGAACCGCCATCACCATGCCGTTGTAGCTGGCATTGACGGTGAGTTCATCCGGCGTATTACTGCCGACCAGTGAGTGATAGCGTGCCACCGGCAGCGGGTTGCTCAGGCCGGCAAACATCGCCTCGCCATCGTGAACCACCGCGGAGGCTTTCCCGTGCAGGATCTCGCCAGCCTGACCGACATGACCGCCATATTCTTCAACAATTGCCTGATGGCCGAGGCAGATCCCGATAATCGGTAAACGGCCGCGCAGCGTCCGCAGCAGTTCAGGCATGCAGCCAGCCTCTTTCGGCGCGCCCGGACCTGGCGACAGCATCAGCACCGGATTCTCCATCTGCTGCAGGTGTTCAATTAACAGCGCCGCCGGCAGGTTGTTGCGGTAGATCACCACGTTGTGACCAAAAGTCCGCAGTTGGTCGACCAGGTTATAGGTAAATGAGTCGATGTTATCGAGCAGCAGAATATCGGCCATCAGAAGATCTCCTTGCAGTGATGGGCGGTTGCAATGGCGCGCAGCACGGCGCGGGCTTTATTGCGGCTCTCATCGGCTTCCGCCTGCGGATTCGAGTCCAGTACCACACCTGCACCCGCCTGAACGGTTGCTACCCCGTCTTCAACATAAGCAGAGCGGATGACGATGCAGGTATCCAGATCGCCATTGGCGGTGAAATAGCCGACCGCACCGCCGTAGCTGCCGCGGCGGGTACCTTCGGCCCCGGCGATCAGCTGCATGGCGCGTACTTTCGGTGCTCCGCTCAGGGTGCCCATGTTCATGCAGGCGCGATAGGCGTGCAGCACATCAAGATCGGCGCGCAGGGTGCCGACCACGCGAGACACCAGATGCATCACAAACGAGTAGCGATCAACCTTGGTCAGATCGGCGACGTAGCGGCTGCCCGGCACGCAGATACGTGCCAGATCGTTACGCGCCAGATCGACCAGCATCAGATGCTCCGCCAGCTCTTTATGATCAGTGCGCATCTCCAGTTCGATCCGGCTGTCCAGATCGCGGTCCAGCGAACCGTCCGCTTTACGACCGCGTGGACGGGTGCCAGCAATCGGGTAGATCTCAATCTGACGTGAGCTGGCGTCATACTTCAGCGAACTTTCTGGTGAGGCACCAAACAGCGCGAAATCCTGGTCCTGCATAAAAAACATATACGGGCTGGGATTGCTGTTTTTCAGCGTGTCGTAGGCGGCCAGCGGCGAAGGGCATGGCAGTGAAAAACGCCGTGAAGGCACCACCTGGAAGATTTCGCCGATGCGAATCGCCTGCTGCATGGTGCGCACCACCTCGCAATATTCTTCATCGCTCTGGCTGGTGGTCAGCGTCATCTGCTCAACCGTCTGAACCGGCAGCGCCGGAGCCGGCTGCAGCATCTGGCCATGCAGTTGCTCAATCCGGCGTTGCAGACGCTGGAATTCATTGGTCGACGGGCAGAACAGGCTGGCCTGCAGCCGCGCGCTGCGGGTCTGGTGATCGATCACCAGCAGCGTTTCCGCCAGATGAAAACAGTAGTCCGGGCAGCGCTGCTGATTCTCCAGCGGCGGCAGGGTTTCGAAGCCCGCCACCAGATCGTAAGCAAACAGGCCGCCTAACAGCACGGCTTCACGCTCATCGGCTGGCGAATTGACCAACTGGGGAATCAGACGCAGCGCGTCAAACACCGACAGCGCCTGCAGACGTGAATCTTCATCCTGCGGGCCGCTGCTCTGCGGGAAAGTCAGCTCGCGGCCATCGGGACGCACCTGATTATCGACGGAGCCGGGCAAAGCCGCGTCCAGCAGCGGCAGCAGCGCGCGGCCATTTTCTGACAGCGCCTGAATGGTCACCCGATTATCCAGCGCGCTGATACGCAGTGCGCTGTCGACAATCAGCAGGCTTTTGAGGTTCTTTTTGCTGTCGATATCGGCAGATTCAAGCAGCAGGGTTGCCGGGCGTGCGCCGCATAACTGATGAAACACTGCGGCCGGATCTTCGCGATAAGGTGCGTTGCCGGTAATCAACTTCACTGTAGGTTTCGCATTTGGCATGATGATTTCTCTGAATTTCGCTCAAAAAAAAGCCCGCTCGGTGGCGGGCTCAGGTATCTGCACAGCGTTTACGCAAGATGTGCACGACCACGTCGCCCGTGTTCGGGAACATCGAGCCACCAACCGTTAAAATGCGTGATTACAACAGCCATGATTGAATACCCGTTACGTGTGAACTTGTGTACTAGTTAACGGGTTCAGGGCGGAAATGTCAATACACTTTTTCACCGGCGGCTAAAATCGTTATCATGCTGGCCGGTTTAGTTTCCAGCAGGAGTTCTCTTGAGCGATATCGCCCGTTTCCCGGTTTATGATTTACACAGCCACACGCGGGCCTCGGATGGCTTTCTGACGCCGGCCGCGCTGGTACAGCGTGCGGTTGAGATGCGCGTAGGCGTACTGGCGATTACCGATCACGATAGCGTCGCTGGCGTGGATGAAGCCCGGCAAACGGCTATCGATCAGGCTTTGCCGATCAAAGTGCTGGCGGGCGTTGAGGTTTCCACCCTGTGGGAAAATCATGAAATTCATATCGTGGGATTAAATATCGATATCCGCCATCCGACCCTGGTCAGTTTTCTCGCCGGACAGCATGCCTGTCGGCAGGCGCGGGCGGAACAGATCGCCGAGCGGCTGGAGAAAGCCCGTATCCCGGGTGCGCTGGCGGGTGCGATGCGGCTGGCCGATGGCGGAGTGATCACCCGGGGCCACTTTGCCCGCTTCCTGATGGAGCAGGGCAAGGCGGATAATATGGCGCAGGTATTCAAAAATTATCTGGCGCGTGGCAAAACCGGCTACGTCCCGCCACAATGGTGTACAATTGAACAAGCTATTGATGCGATTCATCATTCTGGCGGTTGCGCGGTGCTGGCGCATCCCGGACGCTACGGCTTATCAGCGAAGTGGCTAAAGCGGCTGGTGGCCCATTTCCGCGAAGTCGGCGGTGATGCCATGGAGGTTGCACAGTGCCAGCAGGCGCCGAATGAGCGCACGCAGCTGGCGCAATACGCCAGAGACAATGCGCTGGCCGCATCACAAGGTTCTGATTTTCATCAACCCTGCCCGTGGATTGAACTGGGCCGCAAACTGTGGCTGCCCGCGGCGGTTGAGCCGGTATGGGAACGCTTCCCGGAACTGGCTCCCGACGATTCAGGCACGGAAAGGTGACACGAGGTTTCTATGAGTCAATTGTTTCACATCCACCCGGATAACCCGCAACCCCGTCTGATTAACCAGGCGGTGGATTACCTTAATAAAGGCAGCGTGATCGTCTATCCGACCGATTCCGGCTATGCGCTGGGCTGCCGGCTGGAAGAGAAGGGCGCGATGGAGCGTATCTGCCGCATTCGTCAGCTGGATGGGCACCATAACTTCACCCTGATGTGTCGGGATCTCTCTGAGCTATCCGTCTATTCTCAGGTAGGAAATTCAGCCTTTCGTTTGCTGAAAAATAACACCCCGGGTAACTACACTTTTATTCTCAAGGCGACCAAAGAGGTTCCGCGTCGTCTGATGAATGACAAGCGGAAAACCATCGGGCTGCGCGTGCCGTCTAATCCGGTGGCGCTGGCACTGCTGGAGGCGCTGAATCAGCCGATGATGTCGACCTCGCTGATCCTGCCGGGTAACGACTTCACCGAGTCCGATCCGGAAGAGATCCAGCACAGCATTGGTAAGCTGGTTGATCTGATTATTGACGGCGGGACGCTGGGGCAACAGCCGACCACGGTGGTCGATTTGACCACCGATTCGCCGGAAATTGTGCGCGAAGGCGTGGGCGATACCCGCCCGTTCCTGTAACCAGAGCGGATCAGGCACCGCGTGTCGGTGTCTGCGCCAGATTTGCCTGCAACCAGTTCTTAAACTGGCCGTAGGGAATATAAAGTGAAACATCTTTCAGAATCACTTTTCCATTACGGCCATTTTTAATTGCGTCAGAATAGCCAACAATAACGCCACCCAGCGTTTCATCGCTGTTATACACTCCGCCGCCCGACATTCCCTGCACTACGCCAGCATTAGATGCCATTGCCATGCAGGGACTTTTATTCCAGCCATTACGAATAGTGGTGCGGGCTAAATTAACCCCAGAGGATTCAACCGGCAGCGCGGAAATAAAACTGTAGCCGTACATTTTAACCGGATCGCCAATATCGCTACTGCGGAATTGGGCTAATGTTTTGGCATCATTCTTATGGTAGATAATCGCCAGATCGCAATAAGGATGATAAGACTTCACACGTTGCACGGCGGTTTTCGCGACGTGGGCGGCGGTCAGACTGTATTCAGGCGTCAGAGGGATACTGGTGCCGAGGGTACCGAGACCGAGGATCGTCGGAATGCCGGTCACGCTCATATCAACGTGCTGCATTGCGGTACGACTGTACTCGGTATGGCCCACGGAACACCCGGTCAACGCCAGCGCGGCAAGCGCTGGGCACAGAAAGCGGTTTCTCATGTTGGTATTCTTTTTCAGGCATGTCGTGAAAATCCCTGGTGAAGACTTCTTACATGCAATCAAGGTTCATCACTGAACCGTATTAACGCAACAACTCCGGATGCGCCGGTTTATTGGATTAATGTAAAAACACTATTTTTGTTAATGAATCTTTAAAGTTTTATTTTTCTACGCGCGCCGATTTTAACTGCGGGCACTGCGTTTATTGGTGCTTCAGCGTCAGAGTTTACACCCATCATTGTTATGCACAATTAATTAAAACTAATATTAAGAAAATATCCTGAAAAATAAGGTGATAAACAAATCTGCGATGGGGTTACGCTACAAATTTTTATTTAACACATGGCTTATGGTGGATAAAATCAACTCATCAGAACTTTATTCTGGGCTGGAACGTAAAGGTAGATGAAATACGGCAGGATGAAAGCAGTGGAAGTGTAAGATACCGTGAATATTTTTCCGGCTGACAGATTGCTTCGGCGGAGGGCACAGTTCAGAAAATTTAAATTCCGCTGACTATAAAGTTTTTGGAAATCGCGTTTTATTCAGCATCTTTATTAATTATATCGCCCACGATGCACTCGCCAGTTTGCCCGACTTAACGGCGGAAAAAGTCAGCCAGACCGGCTATCCTTAAATTGACTCTGTTAACCACAAAGCGCGTTACATCAGGGGTAAATGTCTGTATAATGGGCCAAACTTTTTAAGTTAACCTATTGATTTAAAAAGATTTCCCACCCTACCGTGACGCCTGGGAAGGCGACAAAGAGGAAGCTCAATGAGCGAGAAGTTACAGAAAGTCTTAGCGCGTGCCGGTCATGGCTCGCGTCGTGAAATCGAATCTATGATTGCCGCCGGCCGTGTCAGCGTCGATGGCAAAATTGCCACCCTCGGCGACCGCGTCGAAAGCAGCAAATCCCTGAAAATCCGTATTGATGGCCATCTGGTCTCCATCGCTGAGTCTGCGGCGGAAGTCTGCCGGGTGCTGGCCTATTACAAACCGGAAGGCGAGCTGTGTACGCGTAGCGACCCGGAAGGACGCCCAACGGTATTTGACCGGCTGCCACGCCTGCGTGGATCGCGCTGGATTGCGGTGGGTCGTCTGGATGTAAATACCTGCGGCCTGATGCTGTTCACCACCGACGGTGAACTGGCGAACCGTTTAATGCATCCGAGCCGTGAAGTAGAACGTGAATATGCAGTGCGCGTATTTGGTCAGGTTGACGATGACAAAATTCGTCAACTGAGCAAGGGCGTGCAGCTGGAGGATGGCCCGGCCGCCTTTAAAACCCTGCGTTTCGGCGGCGGTGAAGGGATCAACCAGTGGTACAACGTGACCCTGACCGAAGGCCGTAACCGTGAAGTGCGTCGTTTATGGGAAGCTGTCGGTGTACAGGTGAGTCGTCTGATGCGCGTGCGCTACGGTGATATTACCCTGCCGAAAGGGCTGCCTCGCGGTGGCTGGACCGAACTGGATCTGCCGGCGGTTAACTACCTGCGCAACCTGGTCGGCATGGATGACGAGACGGTGACCAAGCTGGTGGTGGAGAAAGATCGCCGCCGTACCAAAGCGAACCAGATCCGTCGTGCGGTGAAGCGCCACAGTAAAGTGAGCAGCACCCCACGTCGTAATCCGGGCAGCAAACGCAACTCCGGCTAATCACGCTACCCTCGCTAAAAACGCAGCCCCGGGCTGCGTTTTTTTTTGCCTACCAGTCAATTCCCTGCTGTGCCTGAATGCCGGCATCAAACGCATGCTTCACCGGCCGCATCTCGGTAACAGTATCAGCCATCTCCAGCAAGCTGCGGTGACAACCACGACCGGTGACGATCACGCTTTGCCGGGCCGGACGCTGACGCAGAGCGTCAACCAGCTCCTCCAGCGGCAGATAATCCATGCTGATCATGTAAGTGATCTCATCCAGCACCACCAAATCCAGCGTCTCATCAGCCAGCATCCGTCTGGCGTGCTGCCAGACCGCCAGACAGGCCGCGGTATCCGTTTCCCGGTTCTGCGTCTCCCAGGTGAAGCCGGTGGCCATCACCTGAAACTCAACGCCGTGTTGTTCGAGCAGGTTACGCTCGCCGTTCGGCCAGTCGCCTTTAATAAACTGAATAGCGCCCGCACGTTTACCGTGACCACAGGCGCGCAGGGCGGTACCAAAGGCGGCAGTTGTTTTGCCTTTGCCGTTGCCGGTAAACACCATCAGGATGCCGCGTACTTCGTTGGCCGCGGCGATGCGCGCATCGACCTGCTCTTTTAACCGTTGCTGGCGTTGTTGATGGCGATCGTCGGCCATTATTCTGCCGCTCCCGGTTTCCTGCCTGGCTGAGCATCGAAACTGATACCGGTTTTACGTCGGCTGTCGTCGCCCATTAAATAGAGGTAGAGCGGCATCAAATCAGCGGGGGTTTTCAGTTTATTCGCATCTTCCTGCGGAAACGCGCTGGCACGCATTTTAGTGCGGGTGCCGCCAGGGTTAATGCAGTTAACCCGCAGCGCATGATTTTTGTACTCGTCAGCCAGCACCTGCATCATGCCTTCAGTGGCAAACTTGGAGACCGCATAGGCTCCCCAGCCGGCACGGCCCGTGCGGCCGACGCTCGAGGTGGTAAACACCAGCGAACCCGATTCCGACTTCAGCAGCAGCGGTAACAGCGCCTGCGTCAGATAAAAAGTGGCATCGAGATTGATTTTCATCACCTGCTGCCAGATCTGCGGATCCAGTTCCGCCAGCGGCACAATCTCACCGAGAATGCCGGCGTTGTGCAGCACACCATCCAGGTGAGAAAACTGCTGCGCCAGTTGGTGTGCCAGCTGTTGACAGCGTTCAGGCGTGGCCTCGGCCAGGTCAAACACCAGCGGGTGGGCAGGGCGTTTGTTAAGTTGATTAATGGTCTGTCCGACCTGTTGCAGCTTGTCAGCATTCCGTCCCAGCAGGATCACTTCGGCGCCATAGCGGGCGTAGGTCAGCGCCGCTTCACGCCCAATCCCCTCTGACGCGCCGGTGACCAGGATGATGCGATGATTAAGCAGATCGCTTTTCGGTTGATAATGCACGGTGGGATCCTCCAGCGAAAACAGCATGATTCCGCTTTATGCCTGAAATTGCGAATCGGCGCAATCGTCAACCGGCGCATTCTGTGCCAGCTGCTGGCATTTCAGGCGACGCATGGGGGCAAAACGGCTAAACTAGCCCATTGTCTCTAATTCTCTGTTTACTAAGGCGACACAATGGATCTTCTTTCGAGTTATGGACTGTTTTTAGCAAAAGTGGTGACGCTGGTGGTGGCGATTGCTGCAATTGTGCTGATTGTGATGAATGCCGCGTTGCGCAAACGAGGTCAGAGCGGTCAGCTGCGACTGACGCATCTGGGTGATGACTATCAACAGATGAAAGAGGACCTGCAGCTGGCGAAGATGAAACCGCAGGCGCAAAAAGTGTGGCTGAAAAATCATAAAAAATCGGAGAAGCTCAAAGCGAAGGCGGAAAAGCGGGCCGCGAAGCAGGGCGAAAGCGAAGTGAATAAACCGACGCTTTACGTGCTGGACTTTAAAGGCAGCATGGATGCCAGTGAAGTCACCTCGCTGCGTGAAGAAGTGTCGGCGGTGCTGGCCGTAACCCAGCCGGGCGATGAAGTGCTGTTACGGCTTGAAAGTCCTGGCGGCGTGGTACATGGCTACGGCCTGGCCGCATCGCAGTTGCAGCGCCTGCGCGATCACGGTCTGCAGATCACCGCTGCGGTGGATAAAGTGGCGGCCAGCGGCGGCTATATGATGGCGTGCGTGGCCGATCGTATCGTGGCGGCACCGTTTTCGATTATCGGCTCGATTGGGGTGGTGGCGCAGATCCCCAACTTTAATCGCCTGCTGAAGCGCAACGATATCGACGTGGAATTACATACTGCCGGCCAGTACAAGCGTACCCTGACCCTGTTTGGCGAAAACACCGATGAGGGACGGGAAAAGTTTCAGGAAGATCTGAATGAAACCCATCTGCTGTTTAAGCAGTTCGTTCATCAGATGCGTCCTTCTCTCGACATCGATAAAGTGGCGACTGGCGAACACTGGTATGGTCGCCAGGCGCTGGATCTCGGACTGATTGATGAAGTCGGCACCAGCGACGATCTGATTATCCGTCAGATGGATCGGTTCAACGTGCTGGGCGTGCATTACGCCCGTCGTCGTAAGATGATTGACCGTATGACACACAGTGCCGGATCGGTTGCCGAGCGCCTGCTGCTTAAGCTCTGGCAGCGCGGCGAAAAGCCGCTGCTTTAATCGCTGACACGACATGACCCGACCCGGCCCTGTGCCGGGTTTTTTTATTCCAGGTGGTAAAGCGGTGACAACACCACGGCAAGATGTTTGAACACGTTGAACACCGTGGTGGTTCTGGCGGTGGGCAACTCATCTGCATCAAGGAAAAACGGGCCGCGAAACACCAGCACGTCACCTTGCTGAATCACCTCATCCGCCTGCATACCGGCAAAATAATCGTCATGCTGTTTGATTAACGCATTGGCTTTTTCCAGCAATTCCTGGCGTGAAATAGGTTGGGTTAATGTCTTCATTGTTTGCTCCTTTTTTGACAGCACCATAATCCTTTCTATATTACTTGCGTGTCGTATTGTGTGACAAATCGGCGTAACGGCGGAAAAATTGGCGGAAATTTAACCTGAGTGCTAATTAAGTTGCGTAACAGATTTTATCAGGTAGAGTGTGGGCGATTCCGATTTCAGGGATTTTGCACCGGGATGTGTGATTATTTCAGATGGAAAAAGCGCTTTTTATCATGCAGTTGCATATCGCCACGTCGTCTGATCTGAGATTGACCCCTCCGCCTTGAAATGTTAAACAGGCGCAGCAATATTGAACCCGATGGGTTTTTGGGCATCCAATCCTCTCCCGTTAAGCAGGATGTTTTCATTAGGTAAAGGTAAATATGGGTAAAGCACTCGTTATTGTTGAGTCCCCGGCAAAGGCCAAAACAATCAATAAATACCTCGGCAGTGACTACGTGGTTAAATCCAGCGTCGGTCATATCCGGGATCTGCCGACCAGTGGTTCAACCGCCAAGAAAAGTGCTGACGCCTCGACAGATAAAAAAGTCAAAAAAGTCAAAAAAGATGAGAAAGCAGCACTTGTCAGCCGGATGGGCGTTGACCCTTATCACGGCTGGGAAGCGGACTATCAAATTCTGCCTGGCAAAGAAAAAGTGGTTGCCGAACTTAAGGCGTTAGCCGCCAGCGCTGACCACATCTATCTCGCAACCGACCTTGACCGCGAAGGGGAAGCCATTGCCTGGCACCTGCGGGAAGTGATCGGTGGCGACGATAAGCGTTTCAGCCGGGTGGTGTTTAACGAAATCACCAAAAATGCGATTCGTCAGGCGTTTGAAAAGCCGGGCGAACTGAATATCGATCGGGTTAATGCTCAGCAGGCGCGCCGCTTTATGGACCGCGTGGTGGGCTACATGGTGTCACCGCTGCTGTGGAAGAAAATCGCCCGTGGCCTTTCCGCCGGACGCGTGCAGTCGGTTGCCGTGCGGCTGGTGGTGGAGCGTGAGCGCGAGATTAAAGCGTTCGTGCCGGAAGAATACTGGGAAGTTAACGCCGCGCTGACCACGCCGAAAGGCGACGAACTGTCGATGGACGTCACCCACAAAGGGGATAAGGCGTTCCGGCCGGTCAATCGTGACGAGACCTATGCCGCCGTTGCACTGCTGGAAAAAGCGCGCTACGAGATTGTCGATCGCGAAGATAAGCCGACCAGCAGCAAACCGGGCGCGCCTTATATCACCTCGACCTTGCAGCAGGCCGCCAGTACCCGTCTCGGCTTTGGCGTGAAGAAAACCATGATGATGGCGCAGCGCTTGTACGAAGCCGGCCACATTACCTATATGCGTACCGACTCGACCAACCTGAGTCAGGATGCGGTCGCCATGGCACGTGGCTATATCGAAAGTCAATTCGGTAAAAAATACCTGCCTGAATCGGCCAACACTTACGCCAGCAAAGAAAATTCGCAGGAAGCGCACGAAGCGATTCGTCCTTCTGATGTGGAAGTGGTGGCGGAACAGTTAAAAGATATGGAAGCGGATGCGCAGAAACTTTATCAGCTGATCTGGCGCCAGTTTGTCGCCTGTCAGATGATGCCAGCGCAGTACGACTCCAGCACCATTACCGCCACTGCAGGTGAATTTAAGCTCAAGGCGAAAGGCCGTACGCTGCGCTTCGACGGCTGGACTAAAGTGATGCCGGCGCTGCGTAAGAATGATGAAGATCGTACCTTACCTGCGGTCAGCGTAGGTGATGTGCTGGATCTGCAACAGCTGCTGCCCGGCCAGCACTTCACCAAGCCACCGGCGCGCTTCAGCGAAGCTTCACTGGTGCGTGAGCTGGAAAAACGCGGTATTGGCCGTCCATCGACCTACGCTGCTATTACCTCGACCATTCAGGATCGCGGTTATGTGCGGGTTGAGAACCGCCGTTTCTATGCGGAAAAAATGGGTGAAATTGTTACCGATCGGCTGGAAGAGAACTTCCGTGAGCTGATGAACTACGATTTTACCGCGCATATGGAAAACAGCCTCGATCAGGTGGCTAACAACCAGGCGCAGTGGAAAGCGGTGCTGGATAACTTCTTCAGTGACTTTACTCAGCAGCTTGAGCGGGCAGAGAAAGATCCTGAAGAGGGCGGCATGCAGCCTAACCAGATGGTGCTGACCTCGATTGACTGCCCGACCTGTGGCCGCAAAATGGGGATTCGTACCGCCAGTACCGGGGTTTTCCTCGGTTGTTCTGGCTATGCGTTACCGCCAAAAGAGCGTTGCAAACAGACCATCAACCTGATTCCGGAAAATGAAGTTCTGAATATTCTGGAAGGGGATGATGCTGAAACCAACGCTCTGCGCGCCCGTCGTCGTTGCCAGAAGTGTGGCACCGCGATGGACAGCTATCTGATCGATAACGAACGTAAGCTGCACGTCTGTGGTAACAACCCGGAATGCGACGGCTACGAAATCGAACAGGGTGAGTTCCGCATCAAAGGCTATGACGGCCCGGTGGTTGAGTGCGAGAAATGTGGTTCCGAGATGCACCTGAAAATGGGTCGCTTCGGCAAGTACATGGCCTGTACCAACGAAGAGTGTAAAAACACCCGTAAGATTCTGCGTAACGGTGAAGTGGCACCGCCGAAAGAAGATCCGGTCCCGCTGCCTGAACTGGCGTGCGAGAAGTCGGATGCCTATTTCGTGCTGCGCGACGGCGCTGCCGGGGTCTTCCTGGCGGCTAATACCTTCCCGAAATCGCGCGAAACCCGTGCGCCGCTGGTGGAAGAGTTACAGCGCTTCAGTGACCGTCTGCCAGAGAAGCTGAAGTACCTGGCCGAGGCACCGGCTACCGATCCGGAAGGCAATAAGACGCTGGTCCGTTTCAGCCGCAAAACCAAACAGCAGTACGTCTCCTCTGAAAAAGAGGGCAAAGCGACCGGCTGGTCCGCCTTCTACATTGATGGCAAATGGCAGGAAGCGAAGAAGTAATCCTATCAGGCCAGCGCTCGCTGGCCTTTTTCTGAGCCTTATATCAATCCGTTCTACATTCACACTTAAAATGATATAGTGGTTATAGCATTTCCGACCTTTCCTGATGCATGGCTTTTCTTCACCCTGTTAAGGCGACAATACGTCAACCGGGGATGCGACTCTGTAACTTACCGGGATGGAATAGATATGAAATTACAGCAGTTGCGCTATATCGTCGAAGTGGTTAATCACAACCTTAATGTCTCTTCGACGGCGGAAGGACTTTACACCTCGCAGCCTGGCATCAGTAAACAGGTCCGGATGCTGGAAGATGAGCTGGGGGTACAGATTTTTGCCCGCAGCGGTAAACACCTGACTCAGGTGACGCCAGCCGGTGAAGAGATTATCCGCATTGCGCGTGAAGTGCTTTCCAAAGTAGATGCGATTAAATCCGTCGCCGGTGAACACACCTGGCCGGACAAAGGGTCACTGTATGTGGCAACCACCCATACTCAGGCGCGCTATGCACTGCCAGGCGTAATTAAAGGCTTCATTGAGCGCTATCCGCGGGTATCGCTGCATATGCATCAGGGATCGCCGACGCAGATTGCCGAAGCGGTATCCAAAGGCAATGCGGACTTCGCGATTGCAACCGAAGCACTGCATCTGTACGACGATTTGATCATGTTGCCGTGCTACCACTGGAACCGGGCGATTGTGGTGACGGCTGACCATCCGCTGGCCGGAAAAGGGCAGGTGACGATAGAAGAGCTGGCTGAATACCCGCTGGTGACCTACACCTTTGGCTTTACCGGGCGGTCAGAGCTTGATACCGCATTTAACCGTGCCGGCTTAACGCCACGCATTGTTTTCACCGCCACCGACGCTGACGTTATCAAAACTTACGTAAGATTAGGTCTTGGCGTCGGGGTTATTGCCAGCATGGCGGTCGATCCGGTCTCAGATCCTGACCTGATTCGTATCGAAGCGGCGGACATTTTCACCAACAGTACCACCAAGATCGGCTTCCGTCGCAGCACCTTCCTGCGCAGCTATATGTATGATTTTATCCAACGTTTTGCGCCGCACCTGACGCGTGATGTGGTTGATACCGCCGTGGCATTGCGTTCGAACGAAGATATTGAGGCAATGTTTAAGGACATCAAACTGCCGTTTAAATGAGTCTGATACTCATTAATGATTTAAAGGCTGCCGCTGGCGGCCTTTTTTATTGCCAGATGTTAGCGCCAGATGAGACTCAAAAGTTTTTATTATTTTTTTGTAAATGAAACATCGATCACATGTTTTCGGTTTGGTCTTTCTTAAATGCGAATTACTACACATTTTTTACCTTGCCGCTTTGCGGGACGCCAGGAATATTCCCATACTCCAGTTAAGACCTGATGAAAAGCCCGCTGATATCAGGTTCTTTAATCCGCTCTTTAGTTTTGAATGGTCCTAAACGTAAATTAACTCAAATTTACAATGTGATCGTTTAATTAAAAGTTTGTTCCGCGGTTAATGATTTCTTACGTGATTAGGCCTTATTGATTAATAGCGTTAATCGTTTTACTCAATAAAAATAACTGGATTTTTGGCCTTAACGCGTTTAGGATTCGTCCTAAATCTTAATCGTTGTTATCAATCATTTTGTTGAGAGTGATTATCAAAAACTATGAATACACGACTGACTGTACAACCGGGCTTCCCGGCAAAAAGCACCAAGGTTGAGCGCACTGGCAACACCCGCCGCAAAGCCTGGCTGACCGTATTCGCTGCCTCAGCGCTGTTCTGGGTAGTTGTTGCATTAATGATCTGGCGTATCTGGGGCTAAAGCCATGTGGGCAAACACACTCAGCCATAAACGTTCTTTGACTGCGCGTCAGCACAAGCCCGCTTCCTGTAAAGGAAAAGAGCCGCTTGCAAAGGACGAAAAAGTGTCTATCCCCGATTCCTGGGATTTGAGTGATAACCAGCGACACTTTATCGAGTCGTTCCTGGACCCTAAAACTAAATAACGCTGTTTGCTGTACCGTTTATTATTCTTACTGCTCTTTGCTCTTCTTTCCGGTTTCTCCGGCGGGCACGTTAAAAGCCCAACTCCACACTCAGTAACACAAACGGGTTTCATCCTTAGTGGATGATCGCAGGCCTTTGTACGCCAAATTCAGGCGAAGGAGTGAACTAAAATGAATATCATAAAAATGTCCTGGCTTAGCGCATATGCCTTTTGCTTTGCGTTCTGGTCTGCGGCGGTGTGGATCACGCTCTGATTTGAATTAAATCACCTCTTTCTGATGCCTCGTCTCCGGACGGGGCATTTTCGTTTCGGCCGATTGTAGCAATTTGTGTTGTAATCAAAACGTTAACGAATTTGTGGTCTATCTTTAACATAAACCTTTAACTCTCTAAGGTTTAAAGACCACGATTATAAAGGAGGAGCTATGTCGTCTACCCTACGCGAGCAGAGTCAGGAAATACTGCAGGTCGACAATAAAAATTATCACATCTTCAGTCTTCCCCACGCTGCTCAACACCTCGGTAACATTGATCGCTTACCCAAATCCCTGAAAGTTTTGCTGGAAAATCTGCTGCGCTGGCAGGATGGCGATTCCGTGACCGCGGAAGATATCCAGGCGCTGGTTGACTGGCAAAAAGATGCGCATGCCGATCGGGAAATCGCCTACCGTCCTGCACGAGTATTAATGCAGGACTTTACCGGTGTGCCGGCGGTGGTCGATCTGGCGGCAATGCGTGAAGCCGTCAACCGGCTGGGCGGCGATGTCGCGAAGGTAAATCCCTTGTCGCCGGTTGATCTGGTGATTGACCACTCGGTCACCGTTGACCATTTCGGTGATGATGACGCGTTTGAAGAGAACGTCCGGCTGGAGATGGAACGTAACCACGAACGTTACGTCTTTTTGCGCTGGGGCCAGAAAGCCTTCGATAAATTCCGCGTGGTTCCGCCTGGCACCGGTATCTGCCACCAGGTCAACCTGGAGTATCTTGGCAAAGCGATCTGGCACGAAACCCTGAACGGGGAAGAGTATGCCTGGCCCGACACGCTGGTCGGCACCGATTCACATACCACCATGATTAATGCGCTCGGCGTGCTGGGGTGGGGCGTGGGCGGCATTGAAGCGGAAGCGGCGATGCTCGGCCAGCCGGTATCAATGCTGATTCCGGATGTCGTGGGCTTTAAACTCACCGGCAAATTACGCCCGGGCATCACCGCCACCGATCTGGTGCTGACGGTTACCCAGATGCTGCGTAAGCACGGCGTGGTAGGGAAATTCGTGGAGTTCTATGGCGACGGACTGGCCGATCTCCCGCTGGCTGACCGGGCAACCATTGCGAATATGGCGCCTGAATATGGCGCAACCTGTGGCTTCTTCCCGGTTGATGAAGTGACTCTGAGTTATATGACGCTCACCGGGCGTGAAGCTGAACAGGTGGCGCTGGTTGAGGCCTACGCCAAAGCGCAAGGCCTGTGGCGCAATCCGGGCGATGAGCCACGTTTTACCAGTACTCTGGCGCTGGATATGAACGATGTGGAGTCGAGCCTGGCCGGGCCTAAACGTCCGCAGGACCGGGTATCACTCGGTGACGTCCCCGCCGCCTTTGACGCCAGTAATGAACTGGAGGTCAACCACGCTCAGAAACCCCATAAAGCGGTCGACTATACCGACAGCAATACCGGACTGACCCACACGCTGACCGATGGCGCAGTGGTGATCAGCGCCATTACCTCTTGTACTAATACCTCCAACCCCAGCGTACTGATGGCCGCTGGGTTACTGGCGAAAAAAGCGGTTGAGCGGGGCCTGAAACGACAGCCCTGGGTGAAAGCTTCGCTGGCACCGGGATCAAAGGTGGTGTCTGATTATCTGGCCGTGGCGCAGCTGACCTCTTATCTCGACCAATTGGGCTTTAATCTGGTCGGCTACGGCTGCACCACCTGTATCGGCAACTCCGGGCCGCTGAAAGATGAGATTGAATCGGCGATTAAGCAGGGCGATCTGACGGTCGGCGCCGTGCTCTCAGGTAACCGAAATTTTGAAGGCCGTATCCATCCGCTGATCAAAACCAACTGGCTGGCATCGCCGCCGCTGGTGGTCGCTTATGCGCTGGCGGGTAATATGAAGATCAACCTGCAGACCGATCCACTTGGGCACGATCGTAGCGGCCAGCCGGTCTATCTGAAAGATATCTGGCCATCGCCAGAAGAGATCTCCACTGCGGTGCAGCAGGTCACCAGCGACATGTTCCACAAAGAGTACGCCGAAGTGTTTGACGGCACGCCAGAATGGCAGCAGATCAAGGTGAGTGAAGCCGCGACCTACGACTGGGATGAAGGCTCAACCTACATCCGGCTGTCGCCGTTCTTTGATGATATGGAGAAAGAACCTAAGCCGGTGCAGGATATTCGTGGCGCGCGGGTGCTGGCGATGCTGGGCGACTCGGTCACCACCGACCACATCTCCCCGGCTGGCAGTATCAAGGCTGAAAGTCCGGCGGGGCGTTATCTGCTGGCGCACGGGGTAGAGCGCAACGACTTCAACTCTTACGGTTCCCGTCGCGGTAACCATGAAGTGATGATGCGCGGTACCTTTGCCAATATCCGTATTCGCAATGAGATGGTGCCCGGCGTAGAAGGCGGGTATACCCGTCACTATCCGAGTGGCGAGCAACTGGCTATTTACGACGCGGCGATGAAGTATCAGGCGGAAGGCGTGCCGCTGGCGGTCATCGCCGGTAAAGAGTATGGATCGGGATCGAGTCGCGACTGGGCGGCGAAGGGACCACGCCTGCAGGGCGTGCGGGTGGTGATTGCCGAATCATTTGAACGTATTCACCGTTCGAATCTGATTGGCATGGGGATACTGCCACTGGAGTTCCCGCAGGGCGTAAGCCGTAAAACGCTGGGGCTGACCGGGGAAGAGCGCATTGACGTAGAGAACCTGAGCGCGCTGACGCCAGGCTGTACGGTGAAAGTGACGCTGACCCGCGCTGATGGCAGTAAAGAGGAGCTGGATACCCGCTGCCGCATCGATACCGGCAACGAGCTGACCTATTACCGTAACGACGGCATCCTGCACTACGTGATCCGTAACATGCTGGACTAAGTGATCCGTAACATGCTGGACTAACAAAAAAGCCGGGGAAACCCGGCTTTTTAATTTAAGACTTCGGCATTATATGCCCCATCTTTTCCGCTTTAGTGTCCAGATAGTGCGCGTTCTTGGGATTGCGACCCACTACCAGCGGCACCCGCTCAACAATGTTAATCCCCGCCTCGCTGAGGATCTCCACTTTACGTGGATTATTCGTCAGCAGACGCACTTCATTTACGCCGAGCAATTTAAACATATCAGCGCACAGCGTGAAGTCGCGTTCATCGGCGGCAAAACCGAGTTGATGGTTGGCTTCAACCGTGTCGTAGCCCTTATCCTGCAACGCATAGGCGCGGATCTTATTCAGCAGGCCGATGTTGCGTCCTTCCTGGCGGTGATAGAGCAACGCGCCGCGACCCTCTTCAGCGATGGCATTCAACGCCGCTTCCAGCTGGAAGCCACAGTCGCAGCGCAGGCTGAATAGCGCATCACCGGTCAGGCATTCGGAATGAACGCGCGCCAGCACCGGCTCGTTGTCATTAATATCGCCAAAGACCAGAGCAACGTGGTCATGTCCGGTTGCCAATTCTTCGAAACCGACCATCAGGAAATCTCCCCATGGCGTGGGCAGTTTGGCTTCTGCCACCCGTTTAAGCTGCATGTGACTCTCCAGAACCTTCAGAGGATGCACTATCATCATGATAGCGCACAGGCCAGTGTGGCCTGACAAACGTGCAATATTGTGCCACAACCCAGCGGCGCGCTGGTAATCTGTCAGAACAATTGGTGTGATAAAGCACAATTATCTAATCAAAAGCGGTTATGTTATTCTTTTTTAAGCTAAAGTTATGCTGGTTTCGCTGTTTGTCGTCGATATAAGGGAAAAGGATGTATAAAATTTCGCGTCGTACCACCTTCGGGATGTTACTGCTGTTAATTATGCCGATCGGTGTCTGGTTATCAGGCTGGCAATGGCAACCGGGTGAAAGCAACGCGATGTTGAAAGGCCTGTTCTGGATGACCGAAACGGTGACCAATCCGTGGGGAATTGTGACCAGCGTGCTGTTGAGCGCATGGGTGTTATGGTGCCTGCGTTTTCGCCTCAAACCGGCCATCCTGTTGTTGTTGATCATGAACGCCACCATCCTGGCCGGACAGTACACCAAATCTTTCATTAAAGAACAGGTGCAGGAGCCGCGTCCGTATGTGATCTGGCTGGAACAGCACCACGGTCTTGACGACAAAGCGTTTTATCAACTGAAGCGCAAGCAGCGCGGCGAAATGGTCACCGCGTTAATTGCGGATGAGACCCGGATACCCGGCTGGCTGAAGCGCCACTGGGCCTTCGAAACCGGTTTCGCCTTTCCTTCGGGTCATACCATGTTTGCCGCCAGCTGGGCCTTGCTGGCGATCGGGTTGCTGTGGCCGCGTCGCCATTACAAAACGGTAGTGATTGTTTTTCTCTGGGCGATGGGCGTTATGGCCAGTCGTCTGCTGCTTGGCATGCACTGGCCGCGCGATCTGGCGATGGCTACCGTGCTGTCGTGGCTGCTGGTTACCGTCGCGACCTGGCTGGCCCAGCGCGTCTGTGGTCCACTCAGCCTGCCGCCGGCGGAGCAAAAAGAGGTGGCGCAGCGGGAACCCTGATTGTAATTCGCCATAAAGTCCCCATATTATTGATCGGGCTGGCGTAAAAGCGGGCCGTCCGATGCTGCTGGGAGCAGCATTTTTGCTGGAGTTTTGGCATAATTCTACCTGACAACCTCACAACAGGATGCACTGTGAAATATTTGCTGATTTTTTTAGTGGTATTGGTCATTTTCATCATCTCCGTCACGCTAGGCGCGCATAACGACCAGGTTATTACCTTCAACTACCTGCTGGCGCAGGGTGAGTTCAGCATTTCGACCTTACTGGCAACCCTGTTTGGTGCAGGTTTCGTGCTCGGCTGGGTGATCTGCGGTCTGTTCTGGTTACGCACCCGCGTTTCGCTGGCCAATGCCAATCGAAAAATTAAGCGTATGCAGACGCAGCTTGAGCAGAGCACCGTGGTAGCGACAACGCCATCTTCACCGGCTGGCCGGGAATAAACATCGATGCTTGAGCTGCTGTTTCTGTTACTGCCGGTTGCGGCTGCGTATGGCTGGTATATGGGCCGCCGCAGTGCGCAACAGGACAAGCAACAGGAAGCTAACCGTCTGTCACGCGAATATGTCGCTGGCGTAAACTTCCTGCTCTCCAATCAGCAGGATAAAGCGGTCGACCTGTTTCTCGATATGCTGAAAGAGGACAGCGGCACCGTCGAGGCGCACCTGACGCTGGGCAACCTGTTTCGCTCGCGTGGTGAAGTCGATCGCGCCATCCGCATCCATCAGGCGTTAATGGAAAGTGCCTCCCTCAGTTATGAACAGCGTCTGCTGGCGATCCAGCAGCTGGGACGCGACTACATGGCGGCCGGGCTTTATGACCGCGCAGAGGATATGTTTAAGCAGCTCACGGATGAAACCGATTTCCGCATCGGCGCGCTGCAGCAGCTGTTGCTGATCCATCAGGCGACCAGCGACTGGCAGCAGGCGATTGAAGTGGCAGAGCGGCTGGTCAAGCTGGGCAAAGATAAGCAGAAAGGCGAAATCGCTCATTTTTATTGCGAACTGGCGCTTCAGGCGATGAGCAGCGACGACCTGGATCGCGCCATGAGCCTGCTGAAGAAAGGGGAGGCGGCCGACCGTCAGAGCGCGCGCGTCTCGATTATGATGGGCCGTATTCTGATGGAGAAAGGCGACTATGCCAAAGCCGTCGGTCACCTGCAGCGGGTACTGGATCAGGACAAAGAGCTGGTGAGTGAGACGCTGTCGATGCTCGAAACCTGCTTCCAGCGGCTCAATCAACCTGAAGCCTGGGCAGAGTTCCTGCAACGCTGCGTCGAAGAGAATACCGGTGCCGCAGCCGAACTCTATCTGTCAGATATTCTTGAACAGCAGCAGGGGCCGGAAGCGGCGCAGAACTACATTAACCGCCAACTCCAGCGCCACCCGACCATGCGGGTATTCCATCGCCTGATGGATTTCCACCTGCACGAAGCGGAAGATGGCCGCGCCAAAGAGAGCCTGATGGTGCTGCGCGACATGGTCGGCGAACAGATTCGTACTAAACCGCGCTATCGCTGCCAGAAGTGTGGCTTTACTGCCCATGCACTCTACTGGCATTGCCCATCGTGCCGCACCTGGTCATCGGTTAAGCCGATTCGGGGCCTTGACGGCCAGTAATTACCGCGCCTTACAGTGCGCTGCCAACCTGTTTAATAGTTACAACATACTAAAGGATATTCACTGAACCCCAATGCGGCAACGGTGCACGCAACGTCAGGCAGGCGGAGAATGGCGATTGTGATGACCCGAGGCCGCAGGTAGAATGCTTGCCGTTTGTCTATCGCGCCCGCGGGTGCCAACTGCAGAGGAAATGACATGCCTTCACCCCACACCGTGACCGCTTCGCCGATTCTGGTGGCGCTTGATTATCACGACATCAACAGCGCGCTGCGCTTTGTCGATCAGATCGATCCGCGCAGCTGCCGGCTGAAAGTGGGCAAAGAGATGTTCACGCTGTTTGGCCCCTCGCTGGTCACCACGTTGCAGCAGCGCGGATTTGAGGTGTTTCTCGATCTTAAATTCCACGACATTCCCAACACCACCGCGCATGCTGTGGCCGCCGCTGCCGATTTGGGCGTATGGATGGTCAATGTCCACGCCAGCGGTGGGGCACGCATGATGAACGCCGCACGTGAAGCGCTGCTACCCTATGGTAAAGAGGCACCGCTGCTGATTGCCGTCACGGTATTGACCAGCATGGATGAAGAGGATTTGAGAGGGCTGGGCATCACGCTCTCGCCAGCCGAACAGGCTGAGCGACTGGCGAAACTGACGAGCGAATGTGGCCTTGATGGTGTGGTCTGTTCAGCGCAGGAGGCGGTCCGCTTCAAACAGGTGATCGGTCAGGATTTTGCCCTGGTCACGCCGGGTATTCGTCCGGCAGGCAGCGATGCCGGCGATCAGCGTCGTATTATGACGCCCCTGCAGGCTAAACAGGCGGGCGTGGATTATATGGTGATCGGCCGTCCGATTACCCAATCTGCCGATCCGGCAGCGGCACTGCAGGCCATTCTGCACAGCCTGGAGGAGAAGTAATGGCAAATGATAATCCACTGGTTTATTCAACCGACAGCGGCCGCATCACGCAGCCGGAGCAAAAGGCTGAACGGCCAAAAGGTGATGGGATTGTCCGCATTCAGCGCCAGACCAGTGGCCGTAAAGGCAAAGGCGTCTGCCTGATCAGCGGTATCGATATGGATGATGCCGGATTAACGCAACTGGCGGCTGAGCTGAAAAAGAAGTGCGGCTGTGGCGGCTCGCTGAAAGAGGGCGTTATTGAGATTCAGGGCGACAAACGCGACCTGCTGAAAACGCTGCTGGAAGCCAAAGGAATGAAAGTTAAACTGGCGGGCGGCTGAATAAAAAAATCGGGCTACTTCTGTAGCCCGATTGACAGGTAGATGCTTAGCGTAGCCGATTATTATTTTAATACGGTCATTAATGGACCTGATGACCGATAATACCACCTACAGCAGCGCCGCCGACCGTGCCGAGCGCGCTTCCGTTGGTCAGTACTGAACCACCAATCGCACCCGCACCCGCGCCAATCGCGGTGTTACGGTCACGTTTAGACCAGTTAGAACAGCCGCTTAACGCGACAACTAATGTGGTAGCCAGTACAGCAGCGGTGATTCGTTTCATTGTAATTGTCATAACTTCTCCTTTAATGTGCTCACAGAGGCAACACCTTAAGTATAGCTCCGATATTTCCTCAACCCGCTTGTGCGCCCATTATTGCCGCTTCCCTGTCGGCATCGAAACAGGCTTCACCATCGACACACTGTCTGTAGCGGGTGAGTGACAACGCCAGCCCATCAGGACCACGCGTTGCCTGAGAGAATTCTATGCATTCTGCGCCAATTACGAAGATAGACAATTCTGAAATCACGACACATTTTTGCATTCACAGCCATTTCCCTCTGCGTTTATAGCCATTTGCTCCATAACCTTTTCGCGCCGTAATCCGCAGAATTTAAGGACAATTGTCCGCAGGAGAAAAGGCATGCTGGAACAGCTAAAACAACAGGTTCTGGACGCGAATCTGGATCTACCTAAATACAACCTGGTGACCTTCACCTGGGGAAATGTCAGCGCGGTAGACCGCGAACAGGGCTTACTGGTGATCAAACCGTCCGGCGTGCGTTATGAAGAGATGACACGCGACGATATGGTGGTGGTTGAACTGGCCAGCGGCAAGGTGGTGGAAGGCGATAAACGTCCCTCATCTGATACCGCCACTCACCGTGCTCTCTATCTGGCGTGGCCGGAGGTCGGCGGTATTGTCCATACCCATTCGCGGCATGCGACCATCTGGGCGCAGGCAGGTCGAGCGATTCCCGCCTGGGGTACCACCCATGCCGATGACTTCTACGGCGAGATCCCCTGTACCCGCGCGATGCGCGATGAAGAGATCCAGCAGCAGTATGAGTGGAATACCGGTGAAGTGATTATTGAAACCTTCGCCCAGCGGGGCCTGTCACCTTCAGCGATACCGGCGGTGCTGGTCAATTCGCACGGACCCTTTGCCTGGGGTAAAGATGCACATGCGGCGGTACACAGTGCGGTGGTGCTGGAAGAGGTGGCCTACATGGGGCTGTTCAGCCAGCAGCTGACGGCAAATCTGCCGCCGATCCAGCAAACCCTGCTGGACCTGCACTACTTACGTAAGCATGGCGACAACGCCTGGTACGGTCAGAAATAATCGTCGGGACGCCAGCTGCGTCCCGTTTTTTTGTTCCCGTCACAACTGGTATGGCGATCGTGATCATACTTATCAAAACAATCGATCAATAAAAATAAAACGCTGTTTCATTTTATCGTGGCGATCACTGTTTTCGTTACGCCCAGTCACTATTTTGCTTGCATCGCCTTCGGGCACTTTTCGCAGCTCCCACTGGCATAGCAAAGGTGACATTAATATGCATATCAAACGTGCAATAGACAAAATCCCTGGCGGCATGATGTTAATTCCGCTGTTTATCGGCGCGCTCTGTCATACCTTCTCTCCTGGTGCCGGGAAGTACTTTGGCTCTTTCACCAACGGCTTAATGACCGGCACCGTACCGATTCTGGCGGTGTGGTTTTTCTGTATGGGGGCGTCGATCAAGCTGAGCGCCACCGGCACGGTGTTACGCAAGTCTGGCACGCTGGTGCTGACCAAAATTGCTGTGGCGTGGGTAGTGGCGGCCATTGCGTCACGGGTAATGCCGGAAAACGGGGTTGAAGTCGGTATGTTTGCCGGTTTATCCACCCTGGCGCTGGTGGCGGCGATGGATATGACCAACGGCGGACTTTACGCGTCGATCATGCAGCAATACGGTTCGAAAGAGGAATCAGGCGCCTTTGTGCTGATGTCGCTTGAATCCGGTCCGCTGATGACCATGGTGATTCTCGGGACGGCAGGAATTGCTTCATTCGAGCCGCATGTGTTTGTCGGAGCAGTGCTGCCGTTTGTGGTGGGATTTGCATTAGGGAACCTTGATCCTGAACTGCGTGAATTCTTCGGTAAAGCGGTGCATACCCTGATCCCGTTCTTCGCGTTTGCGCTGGGTAATACCATCAATCTGGCGGTGATTGCCGAAACCGGCCTGCTGGGCATTATGCTGGGCGTGGCGGTGATCATCATTACCGGTATCCCGCTGATTCTCGCCGATCGACTGATCGGCGGCGGTGACGGCACGGCGGGCGTGGCCGCGTCCAGTACCGCCGGGGCAGCAGTAGCGACACCGGTGCTGATTGCGGAAATGCTGCCGCAGTTTAAAGCGGTTGCGCCGGCGGCAACGGCACTGGTGGCGACCTCGGTGATCGTCACTTCGGTACTGGTGCCAATCATTACCGCACTCTATTCAAAACGCGTTAAGCGTATGCATGTCGCCATCGATCAACGCGCTGCCATTAAGTAACCCGCCTAATCAATCCCCGACAGCTCTGTCGGGGATCACTCTGGATTTTGTGTTGTAAATCAATCTCTCATTTGGTCTGGACTCACTCTGCATTACGCTGATGTGGCGTATTAAGCGCATCAAATATAAACAGAGGATGAGACAATGACAGTTATTAACCAAGCAACGTGCAGATTATTTACCGAAGTCGGTAACACCACCCAGTTAGTCGCCTATTACGAGGAAGGACGACGCACCATGTGGATGATGCTGCGCGCTCAGCCGCGTCCCAGCTTCAACCACGAACTGATTGAGGAGATCATGAACCTGAGCTATGCCGCGCAGCGTTCCGGCCTGCCAATCGATTTCTGGGTGACGGGCTCGCTGGTTCCACAGATGTTTAACGCCGGAGGCGATCTGCGCTTCTTTGTTGAGTGCATCCGTAATAACCGGCGCGAAGCACTGCGGGCTTATGCCCGGGCCTGTGTTGACTGTATCCATTCAGCAGCACGCGGCTTTGACACCGGCGCGGTCACGCTGGCGATGATTGAGGGCAGTGCGCTGGGCGGTGGCTTTGAAGCTGCGCTGGCGCATCACTTTATTCTGGCGCAGAACAACGCGCGGATGGGCTTCCCGGAAATTGCCTTTAACCTGTTCCCGGGAATGGGCGGTTATTCGCTGGTGGCACGTCGTGCCGGCATGAAGCTGGCCGAAGAGCTGATCTGTGAAGGGGAGTCGCACAGCGCGGAATGGTACGAAACACGCGGTCTGGTGGATAAAGTGTTTCAGCCTGGCGACAGCTATCGCGCCACCCGAACCTTTATCGATACCTTACGTCCGAAACTCAACGGCGTGCGGGCAATGCTGAAAGCGCGTCAGCGCGTGCTGCAATTGTCACGCGCTGAGCTGATGGACATTACCGAAGATTGGGTTGATTACGCCTTTACCATTGAACCCAAAGACATTGCTTATATGGAGCGTCTGGTACAGTTACAAAACCGCCACAGCGCATCACTGCGTAAAGCGGGCTAGTAATTAACAGCGTTAAACGCGGGCAGGATGCTTAGCCAGCCAATGCCCAAATTGCTCCGCGGGCATTGGTTTTGCGTAGAGATAACCCTGACGCCCGTCAACACCACTTTTAAGGATAAATTTCTCTTCATCCTGGGTTTCAATACCCTCGGCAATCACCTGCAGGTCAAGCGCCTTGGCGACGGCGACGATGGCACGCACCAGCGATTGTGAAACCGGCTGCTTATTGATATTACGGATAAAACTTTGATCGAGCTTAATGGCGTTAATCGGGACCCGCGCCAGTTGTGACAGCGAAGAGTAGCCGGTACCAAAGTCATCGAGATGCACCTGAGCCCCCAAATCCTGAAACTGCTTCATCAGCTTCAGCGCTTCGGTCTCATTTTCGATCAGGCAACTTTCGGTCAGTTCAATATCGATCGGGCAATCGGTCAGACCGGCCTCGGTCAGCGCCTGTTTCAAATCGCTGTAGATACTTTGATCGATCAGCTGGCGGGCAGAGACGTTGACTGCCACCCGCAGATACACGCCGTCCTGACGCCAGGCGATAATCTGCTTCAGCACGTTAAGCATCACCCAGCGACCCAGCGGCACAATCAGCCCAGACTCTTCGGCGTAGGGAATAAAATCGCCCGGCGAGACCATCCCGCGCTCCGGTGAAATCCAGCGCACCAGCGCTTCGGCGCTGCGCACGTTGCCGTCACTGTCGATTTTCGGCTGGTAGTGGACAATGAGGTGATCCAGCTCCAGCGCTTTACGCAGGTTAGTGTCGAGCCACAGATACTCAAACACCCGCTGATTCATCTCAGCCGCAAACACACAAAATTTGCCGCGGCCGTTCTCTTTAGCATGGTACATCGCGGTGTCGGCGTTGCGGATCAGGCTCTCGCGATCCTCGCCATGCATCGGGGCGAGGGCGATACCGATCGAGCAGCCGCTGTAGACTTCAATCAGCCCAATGCGGAACGGCTGACGCAGACGCTCGAGGATGCGGGAAGACATCGCCTCCAGCGCCGCCTGGCTGGTGTGTTCTGCCAGCACCACAAATTCATCACCGCCCAGGCGACCCAGCGTCTGATCTTTGCCGAGGCAGCTCAGGATCGCCAGCGACACCGCCTGCAACAGCTGATCGCCAAACATATGACCGTAGGCGTCATTCACTTTCTTGAAATTATCGAGATCGAGATAGACCACGCCGGTCTCATCGCCGCCAGCTTGCTCCAGCGCCTGACTCATTTGCTGATGAATCGCGTTACGATTGGGTAATCCGGTCACCGTATCGGTGTTGGCCAGCACCCGCAGACGTTCCTGGGCGCGACGCTCCTCGGTTATGTCCGTGCCTGAACAGATGAGGAAAATTTCATTTTTGCCACTGCCGCTGTGAACGAACTTATTACGAAACAAGAACAGTCGCTGGCCTTTTCTGGTTTTCACCCAGCGCTCGACCTCATAGGAGTTACCATCCCGGAAGAAGCCGGTAATGTTACGTCGCGAGGCCGCAGCTTCCTGTTTGGTCATAAACAGCTGAAAGACATTCTGGCCAATCACCTCATGTTCGTTCAGACCGGTATATTCTTCACTCAGGCGGTTAAAACGCTGGATGTTGCCACGCTGGTCAAGAATGACGATCACCGAATTGGCTTCCGAAACCACCTGTTCGGCGAATGAAAGCCCTAATGTCAAATCACGGGCAACCGCGGCGGTATCGCCCCAGGCAGAGGCGGTTCCGGCCCACGAAGATTGGTTAACTTTGCGGCCGACCAGATGCAACGGTACCGCAACACCCTGCAACGGCAGCGTCAGATTAATACTTGAGGTGATGACCGGCATGGCCCGTATCATCGCAGCCTGGCCGGGGGTTAGCGGCAGGGCTATATTGGTTAGTGACGACTCATCTTCGGCAAAATTCAGCGCATCGCTGTCCGCGGTCAGACGCCAATGAGGGCTGGTTGTACCAAACAAGGTGTACAACAACGTTTGCCCTTGTTCATCGGTCATGGAAACTTCCTCCGGGGAGTGCTCTGCAGGCGTTATCTCATTATTTTAGCAACAGTATTCATCATCCGACGTTAGCACAAGGTACAAACCAAATATATTTTGCTATCAAGATATGAATGGCACAAAAAAGCCCCACTTCCGTGGGGCTTATTACGTTCATCAGCAGGGACATTTTCCGAGCTTACCGGCCTGGCTGGGGAAGCGGGCATCCAGACAGTAGCGGTGGAAATCACGCTCATTCATCGGCGTCTGTTCAGGGTGATGCAGTCGCATATGCTGCAGGTATGTTTGATAATCCTGCACCCCGACCATTAAGCGAAAGCACTGTTGCAGCCCTCGCCACAGGCTCCGCCAGCGAAAGGGCGCCGCATCGCGGGCCGTAACAAACTGGCAGCGATGGATCTGCCACTCGCCCTGCGGACGACGCACCGGATGAATCGCATCAGACATGACGCACCTCCTTATTACGCAGCGCAACCGTCGATTCATGCGTGGTCGGCAGGTTACTGCGCAATGCCTTGCGGATAACAAAGAAGGCGGCAATCAGCATCGTCACCGCCACCAGCATAAAGAAGCCGCACAGCGCCGCATTGATCTGATTGCTGAAGACGATGGTCTGCATATCGGCCACGGTTTTCGCCGGGGCAATCAATACGCCTTCATCCAGCCCTTTTCGGAACTTACTGGCCTGCGCCAGAAAGCCGATTGACGGTTTTTCATGGAAGATTTTCTGCCAGCCGGCGGTCATTGAGGTAATGAACAGCCAGAGGGTTGGCAGGATGGTGACCCAGGCGTAGCGTTGTTTTTTCATTTTGAACAACACCACGGTACCGAGGATCAGCGCCATTGAGGCCAGCATCTGGTTTCCGATACCAAACAGCGGCCACAGGGTGTTAATGCCGCCCAGCGGATCGACCACGCCCTGATAGACAAAGAAGCCCCAGCCCGCCACCGCGACCGTGGTACCGGCCATGTTACCGAGCCAGGAGCGGTTATTCGCCAGTGAAGGCACCACGGTGCCGACCAGATCCTGCACCATAAAACGGCAGGCGCGGGTACCGGCATCGACGGCAGTCAGGATAAACAGCGCTTCAAACAGGATGGCGAAGTGGTACCAGAACGCCATCATCGCCCGGCTGTTGAAAATGTCGGTAATGATGTGTGCCATCCCGACGGCAAAGGTTGGTGCACCACCGGCACGTGAGAGGATAGAGCCTTCCCCCACGTCGCGGGCAATGCCGCTCAGCGTCTCTGGCGTCACCACAAAGCCCCAGCCGTTGATCACCTGCGAGGCGCTCTCAACGGTGGTGCCAATCAGCGCAGCCGGTGAGTTCATGGCGAAATAGACGCCGGGGTCCAGCACCGAGGCGCAAATCAGCGCCATGATCGCCACGAATGACTCCATCAGCATCGCTCCGTAACCAATGAAGCGGATATGGCTTTCACGCTCCACCAGTTTCGGCGTGGTGCCGCTCGACACCAGCGCATGAAAGCCGGAGATGGCACCACAGGCAATCGTGATAAACAGGAACGGGAACATTGCGCCGGAGAAGACCGGGCCGCTGCCGTCGATAAATTTGGTCACCGCCGGCATTTTCATCTCTGGCATGGCAAACACGATGCCAATCGCCAGTCCGACAATGACGCCAATTTTAAGGAAGGTAGACAGGTAATCACGCGGGGCCAGCAGCAGCCAGACCGGCAGGACCGAGGCAATGAAGCCGTAAATCACCAGTACCCAGGTGAGCGAAGTGCCTTTCAGGGTGAAAAACGGTCCCCAGTAAGGATGCTGCGCCACGTCACCGCCATAGATGATCGCCGCCATCATCAGCACAAAACCGATCAGCGACACTTCAGCGATTTTTCCGGGGCGGATAAAGCGCATATAAACGCCCATAAACAGCGCGATAGGAATGGTGGCGGCGATGGTAAACAGGCCCCAGGGGCTGTTGGCTAACGCCTTGACCACCACCAGCGCCAGCGCCGAAAGAATGATGATCATCACGCCGAGCGCGCCAAGCATGGTGACCACACCGGCAAAGGCACCCAGTTCCTGACGGGCCATTTCACCCAGCGAGCGGCCATCGCGGCGGGTAGAAATAAACAGGATCAGGAAGTCCTGTACCGCACCCGCCAGCATCACCCCGACCAGAATCCAGATGGTGCCGGGCAGGAACCCCATTTGTGCCGCCAGGATCGGCCCGACCAGCGGACCGGCACCGGCAATGGCCGCGAAGTGGTGACCAAACAGCACCCACTTGTTGGTCGGCACATAATCGAGACCGTCATTCAGCCGCTCGGCGGGCGTCAGACGGCGGTCATCCAGTTCAAAAATATTGCGGGCAATAAACAGGCTGTAAAAGCGATAGGCGATGCTGTAGCAGGCAACCGCCGCAATCACCAGCCAGACTGCGTTGACGTGTTCGCCGCGGCTGAGTGCCAGCATAGCGAAAGCGCCCGCGCCGATTAACGCCACCACTAACCAGATCGCGCCGGTTTTGACGTTTTTCATGACTAACTCCTTGTGAGGATCGAGAGAGATGCGATCGAAAACAACGAGTCAAACTTAATGTAATGGAATGTAAGTGAAAGTTAATCGAGGAAGAAGTGTGAAGCGGGGTACAAATTTAACATTTTTGCAAAGCAGAGGCGGTGGGAAGTGACGGGATAACCAGCGTTATCCCGTCAGATTTCAGACTTAAACGGCGGGGCGAGCTACTACGCTGCGGGTTTCCATCCGGACTTCCGCGATGGTCACATCGATAACGTCAGTGACGCGGTAAACCACTTCGCCTTTGATCTGCACGGTGCCATTTTCCTGGCTGCAGACCAGTTCATCACGTACCGCGTGGATGAACGGGGCCGGGATAAACGCGACCGCACCGAACTCCAGCAGGCGTACCCGCATGCCGCCGCGCGACACGTCGATGATCTCGGCGCTGAAACGACGGTCGGTAGCCGCGAACGGTGCCAGATAGCGGGCATAGAGCCAGTCACCAACATCGCGCTCGGCCATGCGGTTAAGGCGACGACGTTCACTCATGGTGACGGTCAGCGCCTCATCCGGACGGGCGATCTGCTCGCCGCGAATGATCGCCTTCAGCAGACGATGGTTGATCATATCGCCAAACTTACGGATCGGTGAGGTCCAGGTGGCGTAGGCTTCAAGGCCGAGGCCAAAATGCGGGCCCGGTTCGGTGCTGATCTCAGCAAAGGTCTGGAAGCGACGGATGCGGCTGTCGAGGAACTGCGTCGGCTGGGCATCCAGCTCGCGGCGCAGCACGCGGAAACCTTCCAGCGTGGTAATCGCCTGCGCATCCACGCTGATACCGTGGTTCGCCAGCACGGCGGCTGCCTGTTCGGCGTTAGTGCTATCGAAACCGGCATGAACGTTATAGATACCAAACCCGAGCGTGTCACGCAGCACTTTAGCCGCGCAGACGTTAGCCAGAATCATCGACTCTTCAACGATACGGTTGGCGATACGGCGAGGTTCAGCCACGATCTCCAGCACTTCGCCTTTCTCACCCAGCAGGAAGCGGTAGTCAGGACGATCTTTGAACACCAGTGCATGGGTCTGACGCCATTCACTGCGTGCCAGACAGAGACGGTGCAGCAGGCGGATTTGCTCAGCAATCGCCTCGCTTTCCGGCTGCCATTCACCGCTGTTTTCCAGCCAGTCAGAAACGTCGTCGTAGGCCAGTTTAGCTTTGGACTCGATCCAGGCAGCAAAGAACTGCGGATCATCAGTCAGGCTGCCATCCGCAGCGACCGTGACGCGGCAGGCCAGCGCCGGACGGCGCGCATGCGGACGCAGCGAGCAGACGTCATCAGAAAGCTGACGCGGCAGCATCGGAATATTAAAGCCCGGCAGATAGTTGGTGAAGGCACGCTGCGCCGCCAGTTTATCCAGCTGGCTGCCTTCCGCCACGTAGGCGGTGGGATCGGCGATAGCCACGGTCAGGCGCAGCGCGCCATCTTCCAGCGCTTCAACGTAGAGCGCATCATCCATATCTTCGGTGCTGGCGCTGTCGATGGTGACGAAATCCAGCGCGGTCAGATCTTCACGCGTCAGGTTTTCATCCAGCATTTCGCCAAAGCTGACATCAGGCGCTTCACGCTCAAGGTTATGACGCGACAGCGTCACCCACCATGGCGCGAGGTGATCGTCAGCTTTGACAATGAAATCGGTCAGTTCGGCATAAAAACCGCGATCGCCTTTCAGCGGGTGGCGGCGCATCTCCGCCACTGCCCAGTCGCCATTTTCAAACTCATGCGTCAGTCCACGCACCGGACGGCACTGAATGGCGTCCTTCAGCAGTGGATGATCCGGCACGATGGAGAGGCGATCGTCTTTTTTCTGTACCCGGCCAACAAAGCGGCTCAGGAACGGCTCAACCAGCGTTTCTGGCTCAGCGCTTTCACGATCTTTATCGCTGTTGATCACGGCGACGATACGGTCACCGTGCATCACTTTTTTCATCTGCGGCGGCGGGATGAAGTAGCTTTTTTGTGCATCGACTTCCAGGAAGCCGAAGCCTTTTTCGGTGCCTTTAACAACGCCTTCAGCGCGAGGCGTTTGCGAGTGGAGCTTCTCTTTCAGCTGCGCGAGCAGCGGGTTATCCTGGAACATAATTTTTACGTTTCGTGGCCTGATTGCGGCTGACAGTTTTACGCGAATCGACGCCGCGCGGCAAGGCAAAAAGCCGGACAGGCCGGCTTTTTAGGGGTGGAGACCTGACCGCGATCAGGCGATGCGTTGGTCGGCCAGCGCCGACGACAGTTCAAGTTTAACCGGCACCGATTTCGAGGTCGGCGTACCGCTGCCATCGCCAAAGCTGTTCAGCGGCACCAGCGGGTTAGTTTCCGGATAGTAAGCCGCCAGATTACCGCGCGGAATATTGTACGGCACCAGTTTGAATCCGCTGACGCGGCGGGTGATGCCATCATTCCACAGGGTTTCAATATCGACATTCTGGCCTTCCGTGAAGCCTAAATCCGCCATGTCGTCCGGGTTGATAAACACCACTTCACGCTGACCAAACACGCCACGATAACGGTCATCAAGGCCGTAAATGGTGGTGTTGTACTGATCGTGTGAACGCAGGGTCTGCAGGGTGAATGGCACTTCCTGATCCAGATTCGGGAACAGCGAGGCCGGCAGAGCCGCGGCGCTGAACTCGGCTTTGCCACTGGCGGTATTGAAGCGCAGTTCCGCTGCCGCATTACCGAGGTAGAAGCCGCCCGGGATATCGCATTTAGCGTTAAAGTCAGCAAAGCCTGGAATGGTGGCCGCGATGTGTTCGCGGATCAGGTTGTAATCGCCTGCCAGCTCCAGCCATTTCACTTTCTCATCACCCAGCACCGCATGGGCGATACCGGCCACAATCGCAGTTTCAGAACGCTGAGTCTCTGCCAGCGGAATACCAATCCCTTCAGAGGCGTGCACCATACTGAATGAATCTTCCACCGTGATGAACTGGTTGCCGGTGGCCTGACGGTCGCGCTCGGTACGGCCCAGCGTCGGCAGGATCAGCCCTTCGTGACCCGGCACCAGATGGCTACGGTTCAGTTTGGTGCTGATGTGAACCGTCAGTCCACAGCGTGACAGCGCTTCTTCAGTACGCGGCGAGTCCGGCGCAGCGGCGGCCAGGTTGCCTCCCAGCGCGATCAGCACTTTTACTTCATCACGCAGCATCGCATTCAGCGCTTCAACGGTGTTATGGCCATGCGCGCGTGGCGGTTCAAAGTTGAAGTGGTTACCCAGCGCATCAAGAAACGCCTGAGACGGCTTCTCATCAATCCCCATGGTGCGGTTGCCCTGCACGTTACTGTGACCACGAACCGGACACAGGCCTGCGCCTTTTTTGCCCAGCTGGCCGAACAGCAGCTGCAGGTTAGTGATTTCACGCACCGTATCAACCGAATGCTTATGCTGGGTAATGCCCATCGCCCAGGTGCAAATCACCCGGTCGGCACTCTGATAAATCGCCGCCGCTTCGCGGATTTGTGCCTGGGTCAGCCCCGACTGCGCCACAATCTGCATCCAGTCGGTGTGATCAACCGCCTCAATATAGGCTTCGATGCCGTTGGTTTTGGCATTGATAAAGGTCTGATCGAACAGGCCGCTTTCACCGGCGGCCAGCCGGGCGCGATGGGTCTCCAGCAGGCATTTCACCATGCCGCGCACCGCGGCCATATCGCCACCGAGGTTAGGCTGGTAGTAAGAAGAGCTGATGGTACCTGCCATTGAGGTCACCACTTCCAGCGGTTTTTGCGGGTCGGCAAAACGTTCCAGACCGCGCTCACGCAGGGTATTAAAGGTGACAATTTTCGCGCCGTGATCGGCGGCATGACGCAGGCTGTGCAGCATGCGCGGATGGTTAGTGCCGGGGTTCTGACCGAAGACGAAAATGGCATCCGCATGGTCAAAATCATCCAGACGAATGGTGCCTTTGCCCACGCCGATACTGCGCTTCAGGCCGGTCCCGCTCGCTTCATGGCACATATTAGAGCAGTCAGGGAAGTTGTTGGTGCCCATCAGGCGGCCAAACAGCTGATAGAGCCACGACGCTTCATTACTGGCGCGACCGGAAGTGTAGAGCTCCATCTGGTCCGGGTTGTCCATCGCCTTAATGTGACGGGCGATCAGCGCAAACGCATCATCCCAGCTAATCGGCTCATAGTGGTCGGTTTCGGCGTTGTAGCGCAGCGGATGGGTCAGACGACCCTGATATTCAAGAAAATAGTCGCTCTGGGTATAGAGCGTGGTGACGCTGTGACGGGCAAAGAATTCACTGTCGACCACCCGGCGGGTCGCTTCCCAGGTCACCGCTTTGGCGCCGTTTTCGCAGAAGCTGAAGGTGCTTTTATTGTCATCACCCCAGGCGCAGCCCGGACAGTCAAAACCGCGAGCTTTATTCATGCGCATCAGGTTGCGCATATTTTTCAGGGCCGCTTTGCTGTCAAGAACGAAACGCGTGGTGGCTTCCAGTGAACCCCAGCCGCCCGCAGCCGCGCGATAGGGTTTGATTTGGCGTTTAAATTTCATATTGAGTGCAGGCTTTTTTATAGTAGGAAGTATTGTAGATAGTTTGTTATCAGGTTATGGCCTGATGGTGAAGGGGAGTGTGCAATTATCATCAAACCTTGTCTAATTGATTGACTTAATGGTGCGATAGCTGCTGTTTATCATGCATCGGCCAGAATTGTGATACTGGTCAAATTTTACCCGCTTGTAACCTGCCGATAACGGGAGTTCTTATCACAACGCGCTAATACTTGCTGTTCATAACAGAAGAGGGCGCGACTCGATGAAACAGCTGACCAGCCAGATTCATGCGTTCGGCAAAGCGTTAATGATGCCAATCTCGGTGATCGCCGCGGCGGGGATCTTTCTCGGGCTGGCGGCAGCAATGCAAAACCCGGCAGTCACCGGCGATGCCTTTGCACAGATGCAGGTGCCACAGTTAATTATCGGCTTTATTCGTAAGGTGGCGGGGGCGTTGTTCGCGAACCTGCCGGTGTTCTTTGCGGTTGCCAGCGCCATCGGACTGGCTAAAGCGGAAAAGCCGACCGCCGCCTTTGCCGCCGTTATCGGCTATATCGCCATGAACGTCGGCATTAACGCCACGCTGGCGGCCAAAGGCATCACGGCGGCCACCACCACGCCGCAGGCGTTACAGCAGGCCGGCCTGGACCAGACCACTGCCATGATGACCTCAGCGGAATATATCGAGATGCTGGGCGTCTTCACCTACAACATGAGCGTGCTGGGCGGGGTGATTGCCGGGCTGGCGACGGTAGCGCTGCATAATCGCTTCTATACCCAGCAGCTGCCGACCGCGATCAGTTTCTTCGGCGGGCGACGCTTTGTGCCAATCGTCACCGTGGTCTGTCTGCCGCTGATTGGAGTGCTGCTGGCAATGATCTGGCCGACCATCGGCAACGGCATTGCGTGGATTGGCCAGATGATCGGCAAAAGCGGCCAGTACGGCGCTTTTCTGCTCGGGGCGTTTGAACGCATCCTGATCCCCACCGGCCTGCACCATATCCTCAATGAAACCGTGCGCTTTACGCCGATTGGCGGTATGGCGATTGTTGACGGACAGACCATCGTTGGCGCGCTGAATATCTTCAACAGTTCACTGACCCATCCGGGGCTGATCCCGGACGATACGCTGCGCACCGCCACCCAGTTTCTGGCGCAGGGCAAAATTCCGGTGATGATGTTTGGTCTGCCGGCGGCCGCGCTGGCGATCTATCACACTGCGCGGCCTGAGCATAAGCAGCGGGTGAAGGCGCTGGTGCTGGCCGGGGCGTTAACCTCGTTTACTACCGGGATCACCGAACCGCTGGAGTTCTGTTTTATCTTCGTTTCGCCGGTGCTTTATCTGCTGCACGCGTTTCTTACCGGGCTGTCGTTTATGCTGATGTCGATGCTGCATCTGATGATCGGCAACGTGCAGGGCGGCATCATCGATCTGGTGGTATTCGGCGTGCTGGGCGGTGCGAAAACCCACTGGTGGTGGACGCTGGCGCTGGGAGTGATTTATGCGCCTGTCTACTATTACGCCTTCCGCCTGGTGATCACCCGGATGAACGTTGAAACGCCGGGACGGGAAACGGATGATGAGAAACCGCAGCAGGTGTCGGGTGACGAACGCACCCAGGTGATCATCAGCGGGCTGGGCGGACAGGCCAATATCGAGGATGTCGATTGCTGCTTTACCCGGCTGCGGGTGCGGGTAAAAGATATGAAAGAGGTGGTCGATCAAACCCTGATGAGCACCGGTGCCAACGGCGTAAACCGCGTCAGCGACAACGACGTGCAGGTGATTTATGGCCCGCAGGTGGAGAAAATCGCCAATCAGGTGAAGATGGCGCTCGGCGTGGCGTAGCGAACCCACGCCGATCAACCGCTTATAGCCCGATCTGATCGGGCTGTAACGCGCTGTTTATGTTTGTAATTACCCGATTACCGTCTGGCTTATTGTAACTAAAAAAAGCCGCGCCCTAATGGGGGGCAATTTCTGGCCGATATATCTCTTCATTCGTTCATTATCCGGAAGTTGCTATGTCACTCAAAAAATCCTCCCTGCTGATCTTTTCTTTTCTGCTGGCGCTGTTTCTCACCAGCGTAGCCATCAGTACCTGGCTACTGATTCAGAGCAATCAGTCGTTAAATGCGGTCAATAAAGAGATCCGCGTGGTGCTGTCGGTCATCGATCCGATTAACCACAGCCGGACGCTGCGCGTGCGTCTGATGGAATACATGAAAGCGATTGAGGGCAGCGAGGCGAATAATCCGGCCACCTTAGAGAGCGTACGGGTCGTTGCCGGCAAAGCCGATGCTGCCTTTGAAGCCTACATGAATGCGCCGCGTCTGCCGGGTGAAGACGCAGAGGCCGATGCCTATCGCCAGGCGTATCTGGCTTACCGCCAGCAGGGACTTCAGCCATTGATTGACGCCGCCGAAGCGCACGATCAGCTGCGGTTTAAAAACCAGATCGCCAACGTGGTGCGGCTGGACCGCCAGTATGAAATCATCCTTGATCGGGTACTGGCCCAGCACGAAGCCTATGCGAAGAAGCTCAATACCGATGCGCAAAGCCATTTCACCTCCGGGATCACCCTGCTGGCGATTTTTGGCGTCCTGTTCTTTGCCATCATCATGGCGATTTATCTGTTCATGAAGCGCTATGTGCTGTCGCCGCTCAACGATGCGCAGGCGCACTGTAAGCTGATAGCGGCCGGTGTTCTTGATAGCACGGTGCCGGTGAAAGCCAGTTCCCGCAGCGAGATCCAGCAGCTGATGGCCTCGCTGGAGCAGATGCGTAGCGCCCTGACCGCGATTATCCTGCAGGTCCGTGACTCTACCCGCTCGGTCTCTGGCGCGTCACAGGAGATCGCCGCCGGTAATATCGATCTGGCCTCGCGCACCGAACAACAGGCAGCGGCGCTGACTGAGACTGCCGCCAGCATGGAGCAGCTGGGTGCCACGGTAAAACAGAACACCGAAAACGTGTTTGAAGCCTGCCGCCTGACCAGTGAAGCGGTCAAAAATGCCGAAAGCGGTGAGAAAGTGTCGCAGGAAGTGGTGGTATCGATGGAGCTGATTAATGCCAGCTCGAAGAAGATTGAAGAGATCACTACCGTGATCGACAGCATCGCTTTCCAGACCAACATTCTGGCGCTGAATGCGGCGGTTGAAGCGGCCAGAGCCGGTGAACAGGGGCGCGGTTTTGCGGTGGTGGCCGGTGAGGTGCGTAATCTGGCCCAGCGCAGCGCCGTGGCGGCGAAAGAAATAGAAACGCTGATCGCTGAATCGGTGGCGATTATTCATGCCGGTTCCGATCAGGTCAGCCGCACCGGTTATGCCATGAACGCTATCATCTCCTCGGTCAGCCGGGTTAATCAGCTGATGGAGCACATCTCCACCGCATCAGACGAACAGAGTCGCGGCATCGGACAGATCGAACAGGCGGTGACTGAGATGGACAGCGTGACGCAGCAGAACGCCGCGCTGGTGCAGGAGTCTGCCGCCGCCTCGGCCTCGCTTGAAGAGCAGGTGCGCTATCTGACACAGTCGGTTTCCACCTTCCGTCTGTCAGCCAGCTAACCGGCAGAGCCGTGCCGGATGCAGGACGGCACTGGCGCGGCGATACTATCGCGGTGGTACTTTAGCAGCGGTTGTATGGCGGCGGTAATCGGACGGCGGCAAGCGAACGACAGATTCTGGCGGTTAGCTGACGCGGCGCAGGGCAAATCTGTTTTGTCTGAATCGGTAACTTGTTTGCGATGAAAAATCAGCGGATTATAACCGCAATATTGACCCGGATTTGTAGGTTCCATGCTGATTACCACCGAGGATGCACGCAGCCACAGCGCCGATAGCCGACTGGCCTGCACCCTGGCCGCGGCCGCAGGCGCGCTGAATACCGCCGCGTTTGAGATTGTCGGCTTTTTCTCCGCCAACATGACCGGCAACGTCTCATCACTGTCCGATCATCTGGCAAAAGCCAACCTCAGCGCGGGGCTGTTTTTTCTGTCGGTCGTTTGCCTGTTTATTACCGGTTCGCTGGTCTCAACGCTGGTAATTAATTCAGGCCGCCGCCGCAATATTCGCACTATCTACGCGTTTGTCATTCTGGCCGAAGGCTTAGCGCTGGTTTTTCTCGGCGTGGCCGAATGCTTTTTCACGCCACTCTCGCCGGGCGTAGTGCTGATCATGAGCCTGAGTTTTTTGATGGGTTTGCAAAATGCAGTGGTAACGCGGATCTCAAATGCCCGGGTGCGCACCACGCACGTTTCCGGAACGGCGACCGATATCGGTATCGAACTGGCGATGCTGTATGAGGTGTTACGGCGCAAAGTCTCACCGAAAGAGGCGCCGCTGTATCTGGATCGTCTGCGGCTGCATGGCTTGACGCTGCTCTCATTCCTCGCGGGCGGCGTGGCAGGCATATGGCTGTATAAGTGGCTGGGCTATGGTTTCTTACTGCCGGTCGGGTTCGGATTAATGGCTCTGGCGCTGAAGGCGATATTCAGGCCGGCAGCGGCCCGGAAAGGCGCGGTGTAACCGGCGGATTCCTCGCCAGTGCTGATGAGAAATGCCATGCTGAATGCACATTGCGGTTAACAATAAAACGCCGGATGGCGCTAAAATTAACCGTCATAAACGGGCTTAAGCCCGCAATCATAAAAAACATCGTTGATTCAACTTCAACCTGCTGACGGGTCATTAACATCGACATCAAACAATTAATTTACCTGTGTAATCTCGAACGCGAACGCCATTTTGGCCGGGCCGCCGAAGCCAGTTTTGTCACCCAGCCGACCCTTTCGATGCGCCTGAAAAATCTGGAGCGTGAACTGGGCCTGTCGCTGATTAATCGCAGCAATAACTTTGCCGGTTTTACGCCGGAAGGCGATCGGGTACTGGCCTGGGCGCGGGAAATCGTCTCGGTTTACCAGGGACTAAAGCTGGAAGTGGAGTCGCTGAAACATGGGGTCAATGGCACCCTGCGAGTCGGGGTGGTGCCACAGTGCAGCGTGGCGTTGCCGCTGTTGCTAAAGGCGGTGCAGGCGCGTTATCCGCAGCTTGATTACCGGATCGCGGTGCTGAGCGCCGACCAGCTGCTGGAAGCGCTTAACAGCCACACCGTGGATGTAGGCATTGGCTTTTTTGAGATGGCTACGCTGCGCGAACTCCATTTTCAGACGGCAATGCTGGCCGATCGTGGGGTTGAGGCGATCTTCCATCCCGATCATTTTCCCGATCTGATCTCTGGTGAGCCGCTCACGCTCAGTGAACTGGCGCAGCAGCCGCTCTGTCTGGCCGAACAGACGCGTTACTTTCGCCGCTATCTCGACATGGCGTTTCGCGAAGCGTCGCTGGTACCGCGGGTGATTGTCGAAAGTGCCTCGGTGATGCAGCTGATGCAGTGCGCGCAGGTTGGGCTGGGATTGCTGGTCTCACCGGTCGGCCATTTGCTGCCTGCTTCCCTGCAGGGATTACAGCAGCGGCCGATTACGCTGCCGCCGATGGCGCGCGAAGCGGCGCTGGTGATTGCCGAACCGGGACGCGCAACCCCTCTGGCGCAGCACTTTTTCGACGAAGCGCGCGGCCAGTTACCGGTTTAAGTCGCTTACTGCGCCTCGCCCAACGCATAACAGAGACGGCTGTTCCAGTTACCGATCGCCACCGACTGAATCAGATCAAACAGGGCATCGGCTGACCAGCCAGCCTCCGCCAGCGGTTGCAGATGCGCGGCGCTGAACCGCTCCGGCGCACGAGTCAGCTGGGCAGCCAGGGCGATAATTTGCCGCTGAATCTCAGGCGCTTGCGCCTCATCCACGCCCGCTATTAACGCGTCGACGCCTGACAGTTGCTGGAAAGCCCAGCGACTGCCGAGGATACGCGCAGCGGTCGCTTCGGCCAGCGGCTGACCAGCAGACAGCTGCTGACGCAGTATTACCCAGCCATACAATACCGGGGCATCATGCGCCAGCAACCACACCGCATCCTGCATGCCGGCCAGCGCCTGATTGCGGGTCACCGCTGCCAGCTGTTCGGCACTGGCGTAGCGCAACTCCAGCGGTTTCAGCGCCGGACGCCAGACGGTTGATTTGCCAAAGCCCGCCGCATCCGCATCCGGCGGCGGCGTGGTGCCGGGCAGCCAGCGTACCGGCTGGGCCTGCAGCGCCTGCAGTCCGGCGACTACCCGCGCCTGATAGCTGACAAAGCCGATCAGCTGATTGAGCGTCACGATGTCCGGCTCGGTCAGCCCCACCGCATCAAGCGCGGTAATCGCACTGGCGGTAATCAGCTCAGGCTGCATCGCCAGCTGACGGGCATACTGGGTAATCTGAGTCAGACGGTTATTGCTTTCCCGAGACGAATCTGGCCCCGGCAGGGGATTGAGGCGCGCCGAATAGTGATTACACAGGCGCTGAACGCCTGCCACTTGCGCGACGGTCAGGGCGGTACTCAGGCGATCGTAAAGGGTCAGCGTGTGGGTCAGCGACGTCACGACGCGGTCAGGGAACAGCAGCTGCGCCAGATCGCGCGCCGCCAGCAAGGCGGGCTGATTAGCACGTAACAGTGACGGCAGCGTCAGCTGATCGCTGACACATCCCAGCAGAAAACGGTCATCGATATCGGCGGCTTCAGGGACCAGCGGAGCGGCCTGCGAAGTACGTGGACTGGTCTGGCTCTCGTAAAACCAGTGGTTATGGCCCGGATAGCGGCGTTGTTCCATGATCAATCCTTTTGCAAAATTCTGGTTCGGCATGCAGGCGGCAGAATCTGAAAAAATGCATAAACCGAAGGGCAGACGTATCGTCGCCGAAGGCCAGGCCTGGGCAAAAGAATGATCGGTGATAATTAATAGCGTTACGGTATAACGACAGGAAAATCAGGCAGGAAGGGGCGAGAGGCAGCAAAGAAGAGGGCGAGTCAGACTCGCCCTTGAGAACTTATTTCAGTTCCAGTTCATTCATTGCGGCGATGCTGAAGCCGCCATCAACGTGAACGATTTCACCGGTGATGCCGCCCGCCAGATCGGAGCAAAGGAAGGCGGCTGAGTTGCCGACATCTTCAATGGTCACGGTACGACGAATCGGGGTAACCGCTTCGCAGTGTGCCAGCATCTTACGGAAGTCTTTAATGCCTGATGCCGCCAGCGTACGGATTGGACCGGCAGAAACGGCGTTCACACGGACGCCTTCCGGACCCATCGCATTGGCCATATAACGCACGTTAGCTTCCAGCGATGCTTTCGCCAGACCCATCACGTTATAGTTCGGGATCGCGCGCTCAGCACCCAGGTAAGAGAGGGTCAGCAGCGCAGAGTGTGGATTCAGCATCGCACGGCACTCTTTGGCCATCGCAACGAAGCTGTAGGCACTGATGTCATGCGCGATTTTGAAGCCTTCGCGGGTTACGGCATTCACGTAATCACCATCCAGCTGGTCGCCAGGGGCGAAACCGATGGAGTGAACGAAACCGTCAAATTTCGGCCAGGTTTTTGCCAGTTCAGTGAACAGGGATTTGATGCTCTCATCTTCGGCCACGTCACATGGCAGAACGATCTCTGAACCCAAATCTTTAGCAAACTCTTCCACACGACCTTTTAATTTGTCGTTCTGGTAGGTGAAAGCCAGTTCTGCGCCCTGTTTGTGCATCGCCTGTGCAATACCGTAGGCGATGGAAAGTTTACTGGCAACGCCAGTAATCAGAATGCGCTTACCGGAAAGAAAACCCATAGCTGTAATCCTTATGGTCATTGTAGTTGGCGGCCGCATTGTTTAAAAAGTAGGCGACCGACGTTAATCGACGTGCGGATTCTAGCACGTCTGTCAGAGATCAGGTAAATCAGCCCGCAATTTCCGGGATATGCAGCAATAATCAGTGCTCACGCCGCCAGGCTTCGGCGGTTAACGCCTCACCAAAGTGGCTGCTGATCAGCCGTCGGGTCAGATCATGTAGCGGGGAGGCCAGCACATCGGCGGTGCCGCCACGCTCCACCACTTCACCCTGATGCATCACCAGCACCTGATCGCTGATGTGCTTCATCATGCCAAGATGCTGGGTAACATAAATGTAGGCAATGCCGTGTTTCTCCTGCAGCTCGAGCATCAGATTAACCAGCTGGGAGCGCATGGTCATGTCGAGCGAGGCCAGCGCCTCATCCGCCACAATCACTTTCGGTTGCAGGATCAGCGCACGCGCCAGACCGAGGCGCTGTTTCTGACCGGGGGCCAGCATATGCGGATAATAGCCAGCGTGATCGCGTAACAGCCCGACCTGACGCAGCGTGGCGATAATGCGTTTTTCGCGCGCCTCTGCCGTCAGATCGGTATTGAGCCGCAGCGGAAAATCGAGGATCTGACTGACCCGCTGACGCGGATTAAGCGAGGTCGAAGGGTCCTGAAAAATCATCCGGATGCGCTGACTGCGATAGCCGTAATCGCCAAAGCTAAGCGGATGATCGTCAATCAGGATCTCACCTTCGGTCGGCGCGACCATGCCGCTGAGCATTTTTGCCAGCGTTGACTTGCCGGAGCCGTTTTCGCCAATAATCGCCAGCGTTTGCCGTTCGCGCAGGGTAAAGCTGACCGATTTCACCGCTTCAACGTGCTGACGACGAAACAGTCCGGTGCGATAGCGGAAGGTTTTACTCAGGTTGCGCACTTCCAGCAGGGTTTCCATCTTACTGGCTCTCCATGTTCAGCGGGAAATGGCAGGCATACAGGTGCGACTTGCCGCCCGCCAGCCGTGGCGTTTCGACGCATTTGCGCTGCGCATAGGGGCAGCGTGGTCCCAGCCGGCAGCCGATCGGCAAACTCTCCAGCGACGGGATCGCGCCCGACAGCGTGTTCAGCCGGCTTTTATGCGGCAGAGCGCGGCCAAAATCGGGCATGGCGCGGATCAGCGCCTGAGTATAAGGGTGATGCGGCGTGCTCATCAGATCGTCACTCTGGGCGGTCTCTACCGTCTGTCCGCAGTACATCACGTTAATCCGATTGGCCCATTGGCTCATGGTACGCAGGTCGTGACTGATCAGCAGAATCGTGGTGTTGTTATTCTGGTTGAGACGACTCAGCAGACGGAAAATCTGCGCCTGAGTGGTAGGTTCCATGGCGTTGGTCGGCTCATCGGCAATCAGCAGGCGCGGCTGATTCGCCAGCGCGATGGCGATCATCACTTTCTGGCATTCACCTTCAGTCAGCTCATAAGGAAAGCTGCGCATGATATCTTTGTGATCTTTGATGCCGACGCGATGCAGCAGTTCAATGGCACGGGTTTTGCGCCAGAACCAGAAGCGCTTCAGCCACGGGCCTTTATAGGTCCAGCGTGGGATCGCCTGCATCAGCTGACGGCCAATACTTTCTGACGGATCGAGACAGGACTGCGGCTCCTGAAAAATCATCGAGACGTTATGGCCGATAATGCGGCGGCGCTCGCGTGGTGACAGGCGCAGCAGATCGACATCATCAAAAACCATCCGGTCGGCGGTTACGCGCCAGTTATCTTTGGTCACGCCGCAAATCGCTTTTGCCACCAGGCTTTTGCCTGAACCTGACTCACCCACCAGGCCGCGAACTTCACCTTCGCTCAGGGTCAGATTAACGCGATCGACCGCTTTGACCGGCCCGTCGGCAGTCATAAATTCAATGGTGAGATTACGAATATCAAGTAACGGCATCTATTCCACTCCCGCTTCGACGGCGCGACGGAGGCCGTCACCGAGCAGGTTAACAATTAATACGCTGACCATCAGCGCCACGCCAGGCAGCATTACCGTCCACGGCGCGACATAGATCAGTTCAAGCGAATCACCCAGCATTGCACCCCATTCCGGCGAGGGCAGCTGTGCGCCCAGGTCGAGAAAGCCCAGCGCGGCAATGTCCAGAATCGCCATTGACAGAGCGCGGGTAATCTCACTGATTAATAATGGCAGAACGTTGGGCAGGATGGCGTAGCGCAGGATATTGCGGCTGCTGGCACCGTCCAGCCGCGCCGCGACTACATACTCTTTTTCCAGCTCATCATGCACCGCGCTGTAAATTTCGCGCACCAGTCGCGGCATCAGTGCCAGCCAGACCGCCAGCAGCGCGTGTTCCAGCCGTGGCCCGAGAAACGCCACCACGATGATTGCCAGCAGCAGTGACGGAATCGAGAGCAGCGTATCCAGCACGTGGTTCATCACCGCCGATCGCACGCCGTGGGTCATGCCGGCCAGAATACCCAGTACCAGCGCCCAGAATGTGGCAAACAGCGTCACCAGGATCGCCGAACCGACCGTCGGGCCAGCACCGCTCAACAGGCGGCTCAGCACATCGCGGCCCAAATCGTCGGTGCCGAGGAAGAAAGAAACATCGCCATAGCGAGACCACGACGGCGGCAACAGCTGATAGCCGAGGAACTGCTGATCAATGCCGTAAGGCGCCATCAGCCCGCCAAAAATGCACAGCAGCAGCAACGCGCCGAAGCCGTACAGACCGACCATCGCCGGGGTATCGCCATAAAAATGGTGCCAGCTCTGACGAAAGGCGCTCGGCAGGCGTTTCTCGGCGTAGATATTATCGGAGGGCATATGTATCCGCTTTAATGTGGTTTACTTTGTGCAACTTCGATTTAAAAAAACAATTCATATCAGGTAGTTATCTCTTGTTTGTGCTTTATGGTGCTTTACTATGGTTTAATCTGATTAGCTTTAATTTATGCACTTTGTGTACACTCTTGCGTATACGCCAAGGGGGATGTACACATTGCTTACAGATACCAAACTCAGAAAAGCGCTGGGAAAGCGCCGCGACAAAATAGAGATCATTTCTGACTCACACGGTCTCAATGTCAGACTGACCATCTCAGGGGGCGTGACATTTTTTTACCGGTATCGCTGGGAGGGCAAGCCCATCCAGCTAACTATAGGGGATTATCCGTCGATATCACTGTCGCAGGCAAGGGACCGGCGGCAGCAATTTAGGCTGTGGATTACTGAGGGGTTAGATCCTCGCCGGCAGGTAGCTCTGGACCGGTTAAAAAAAGTCGAGGCCATGACTGTAGAAGAGGCTTTTGATTACTGGGAGGAGCATTACTGCAAACCAGAGGGCCTTATTAAGATCCATAAAAACCGACAGAACTTCCAGAACCATGTTAAGCCGGTATTAGGTCAGATGATCGTGAATCACACGACGAAAAGCCACTGGCTCAGCCTGTTCGATGGCATGGGGAGGAGGGTCGTTACCGGCCAGATTCTCAGCCTGATGCAAAGGGCATTTCGCTTCTGTCACAACAGGGGCGTGATAGACGTCAACCCGCTGGTTGACCTGCGGCGATCGGATGTAGCAATAGCTGCAGCAATGAAAGACAGGGTCCTTTCTGATGATGAAATCCGGCTTGTCTGGAACACGCTGAATGAAATGCCGGTTCGCCAGCAAATCATCATGCGGTTCCTGATGATGACTGGTTGCCGTAGTAATGAGATCAGGGTGGCGAAATGGGATTGGTTCAACTTTAAGGAAAGGACATGGACCGTCCCATCAAGTGAATATAAAACCGGTAAAACTATAAGAAGGGCGCTTCCAGAGCCGGCAGTACTAATGCTCCAGCAACACCAAAAGCAGTCCATAACGAAGCATGTAATTACTCGTTCCCGTTACAAATCACCCGAAGACGATAAGCCACCGGCCCAGCCAAATATTGCTTTTTTCTCACAGCAAATAATCATGAAGACTGGGATGAAGGAATGGTCGCTACATGACCTGCGGAGAACTGTAGCAACGCGCCTTTCTGAACTCGGCGCGCCGCCACATGTGATTGAGAAATTGCTCGGGCATCAGATGGGAGGAGTCATGGCGCGTTATAACCTTCATGACTACCTTGATGATCAACACATCTGGTTAGATGTCTGGGTCAGGCACCTGGAGAAGGTGATTGCGTGCCGGCTGGCATAATATTAACCTCCTCTTCCCATTTCAGCAGGTCCGCTCCTCGCCAGCGCTTAGGGCTTCCCCCGATCGTTGGCTTGGGGAAAGGGCGACTGAAGCATGCTGGCATTCTCTCTGGCGTACTCCAGAAGTAAAGTGTGCTGCGAGAAATCTTGTAACGCTTCAGAACGTCAGGTGTGAGCATGATTTCATCAGCTTGCATTGTTGCCCTCCTCAAAATCTCTAATCATCAGATACACGATCATTGCTGCTCTTAGCGGGTTTTTGTGACGGGCAGCAGCGCCGCTTTCATGTCTTGCTTCCCACGTTGTTTTTGATGCCGGCGCAATAGCGATCCGGTTCCGCACTGCAATCTGAAAGCCATCCACAGCCTTGCTGACCGGAAAGAAGCCAAACTTGTGGCTGATGCTGCCGAAGCTCCGCGTGTACTGAGCACCCTTTGGATTATGGGGGTGAACTACAGCCTCGTACTTTGGATTTTCCAGCCTGCAGACCAGCACACTGATTTCACCATCGGTCATTTTGCTGTAATTCATTTTCCCACCTCCGGCGCTGCTTCAATCATCGCCTGGTAAATGCGGCGAAACTTACCCCTGTCTGTGCCACCCAAAGCGAAGTGACCCAGGGACATCATCTGCCTAGTCGGCTCAATCGGGACCAGCTTCCAGCCACCAGGTGTCTGAAGCATTGAGGCAGACGCTGAAGCCAGGTGTCGAATGATTCTTTTGATATCCTCAATGCGTTCATCATCGGATGAATCATTGGTATCAATGCGGTCGAGCATTATCAGTGCTGCATTAGCTTCAGCTGACAGTGTCCAGTATTGGGAGCCCTCAGCATGCTCAACTAATGAGTTAATTTTTTCCATTACACCGCTCCTATTGCTTTTTCAATCACCCGGTAAGCACGCTTTCGTGGCTTCTTCTTAGGCTCAATTTTCACTGGCGATACTTGTGGAGCTGGCGGCCGGGCAGGGCTTAGCCCGTTACGCATATAGCGCTTCTGGTTCATCTGCCACACGATGCGCTGAGAGTGGTCGCACCCGTCATCGATTCTTACGCTGGCCTGAACCAGCGCGTCGTTAAGATCTGCCATTTCATGCTGCGTCATTGGTCACCACCTTGTCGTAACCGTCAATCAGAAGCTTGCTGGCGATGCTGTGTGCCGTTTTGTATGCGTGGAGAGCTTCTTCGATAATTTCATTCAGCTCACACTTGAGAATGTCGTCATAGCTTTTGGGCCAGACTGCCCATGGCAAATCGTTACCATCAAAACCGGCGATGATGTCTAGCATCAGTGTTACGGCTTCTTCTGCTGTACGGGCAGGACGACGGTAACCAGCAGCCCATACAGCATCGGTAATCTCGCTGGGGTTGGTACCTGCCGCTTTGATAATCTGCGCCAGTGCGAATACATTTTGCTGAGTCATTTCGCTGCCTCGCTGGTGGCCGCGCGATATGCACGCAGCCCACGTTTAACCGGTCCGCTGATTACCGTTTTACGGATGAAGATGCCTGACGTTCTGGCAACCACATCAGCGGAAAGAAGAGCAGCATCAACTGCCCGGGTGTGTCTGCGCAGCTCAAACAGGCTGCTGGTGATGGTCAGCGTTGCCACGGCACCGTGATCCTTAAATTCAAATTTCATCCAATGACCTCCCGTAGCCAGACCAGCACGCCGATCCACGTATAGAACCCCGCTGTTAATCCCAGCCCCGCGAGGCTGGAAAAGAAAAGGGTGAACATGACCAACTCAGCGACTTTCTTCATCGAATACCTGCTCCAGCTTCTCAAAGGTGTCATCAGTCATCGGCATGATGATCAGCAGCGGATTGCCGTACATATAGTTGAGGGTTTTGTCGAAGATAATCTGGCACGGCTTTCCCTTTCCCCATGACCGGATCTGCACTGGTACGAAGCTGGCAAACCGCCCAAACATCAGGTGCGGCAGGGCGAGATATTTAGCTTGGAAAGTAGGGATCGCGTCGCATGGCTCCGGCTCGCCATCCAGCAGCTTTGACACATCAGGGAAATCCACCTCGATGAATTCCACTTCGTTATGACCTACCAGTGTTTCTTCCTCATCAACGTGCGAGGCGATCCACTGACTGTTAACCAGCTGGAACAGTGTGCCCTCTGCTGAATCAGGGATTTCTCCGCGGAGAATGAACACGCCCTCAGCGTCGGCAATGCAACCGTGCTCCATCGATACAAAGGCGTGACCGTTGGTTGCCTGAATGTGCGTGCTGGTGATGTTCACGCCCTGCAGGTAGCGGCGTTCTTCTTTCTGGTCAGCCACGCAGCACAGCGCGGCACGGAGCAGATCGGTATGAATGAACATTATTTAGCCTCCCAGCCGATGACCTGAAACAGCCCCATATTCGGATGAAACCATTTGGTGTTTCGCTGTTCCGCTTCGCTCATCATTCCGCGAAAAGTCGCCATGAAATCTGCCTCCAGAACGATCTTCATCGGGCGGGGTTGGCCTTCCGGTGTCATGATGGTGATCGTGTCGGTTGGAATGTCGTAGCTTTTAACCAGCGTCCGGCATTTGGCGTCAGTCATCCCGCATTTAACTCGCAGCACAGAGAATCCGGCCCAGCCAGCAGGAATTGAACCGCGCTTGATTTTCTCTACGGTCTCAGCAACCTCATCCACCTTACTTTCCACGTGGTTGATCCGGCGTTCCTGCTCGACATTGGCGAGCGCCATAGCAGCAATAATTTCATTCTGGGTTTTCGGCTGCATCTGAGCAGGGTGGAAATAGGCATTCTCCAGCTTGCCGAAAAAATCCCACGCTTCATCCGTGTCGACAATTTTTGACATGCGGGAAGCCCCACGCTCTGTATAAAACGCCATGCTCCTAACTTTGGGTGAAATTTGTGCGTCAGGATTACTGACTCGCAAATCTGAGAGTTCCTCACCTGAAATGATGAAGTAGTGCTCACCTTCAACGAAGCGGTGTTTGTGTGCAGAAAGATTGGTGCGGATGTTTGTCGCTTCGGTACCGTAGCCCTCTGCAAGCGTTTCAGTTGAAACGACACGCTGACCGCGAAGGACTACTACCGGAAGCTGAGTATTATAAATGGTGACCGTTTTCATCGTTGCTTTCCTCAATAAGGTTTCTGGCTTAGCAGTTGAGCGATATTGCTGGTGGCGGCGTCATAGCTTTTCTGCCACTTTGCGATTTCACGGCGGCGGGCCATCAGCTTCTGAAGACGGCGATAGGTGCGGTGATGCGCATTCCAGTACTGCTCGGTCAGTTCACCCCGCTTGTGAACCATTGCGCCTAGACTCTCGTTCCATGCCTGGCGCGTTTCGCTATGCGTCGGAATTCCTGCTTTATCGAAGGTGCCGGTCACCATGAAATGCACCAGGTTATTGATCGCAGCACTTCGGCTAAGGAATCGCCGGTTACGTCCGTGGCGTGTCACGACAAATACCGGGGACTGCACGACGTGGAACGATTCATCCAGAGCGTCTTCACGAATTACACTGAGTTTCATTTTCCATCCTTTGCGGCGTTGTACCGCTCATGCGTCATTAACTGCCAGTCTTTGCCGCCGTTCTGCGAAAGCAGACGCCAGCGCGGGTTAACCTTCAGGCTCAGATAGCCGGTGCCATGGATGCGGCAAGGGAAGATGCGACGCTTTCGGTACTGCGCCAGCCTCCGCGTTGCCTGACCGATCACCCATTCAGGAGCGCGGAGCGCTGTCAGCGTCATTTCACACCCCGCTGACTGAATGCCTGTTCGACCAGGTTGGAAACCAGTGCCTCCATAAACCCTTCACCAATGTGCGAGAGCTTCCCGGATTTAATCTTCACGCAGTCGCCATACGTCTCGGCTATTTCCCGGTCAGCAGCTGCGGCAGGAGTTACTTTACGCACTGCGGTTTCGAATAATTTAATAAGCGCCTTATTCAGTATTTCGGCATCCAGCTGCACGGTAGTGATTGAGCCGTCCGGTAATTTGGCGGTCGTCATCATCACGCCTGTTTTGGCGACTTTATTTGCAAGATAAATATTCACCAGGCGGGTGCGGTTAATTTCAACGAGGCTTGGCATTTTTTAATTCCTCTTCATCCTGTTTCTTCTCTTCTTCCATTAAGAAAATTCTGACTCTTGTTGCCATGCTGTAAGTAAGCCCAATTACGTTGTCATTAACTGGAAGACCAGTTCCGGTTCCTTTTTCATATAAAAGCTCAAGCAACGATGTTAGCTGGCCCGACAATTCAGACGCTTCGCAAATAATCATTTCAGACTTCATCACACCACCCCATAAGCAGCCTTGAGGAATAAAACAGCCAGATGCCACTGGCCACTGTCTCGCATTAGCAAAGCCTGACGAAACTTTTGTTTATTAATTGAAGGAGACATTAGCGGCCCGCCTCTACGTTTTTTTCTGTTCGTTCGACCATGAATGCCAATTCATGAATCAGAGAGTGGAATCGACCCGCAACGCTGGCATCCACGCGGGCCAGCGGGCTATGCAGCAACTCCAGGTATTCCCGCTGTAGCTGTTCGGCATACATCAGCGCCGCCTTTGAGGTGTCAGAAGAGTTAGAAATGCTAATTCCGGCAACTTCTTTGGTAGTGGAAATCTTGCTATCTGATAAAGCTATTACCTGACTCATAATTCACCTCAATGATTATCTGGATGTGCTTAGATCCAGCGCGGGCGCTGTGTATATTTGCAATTAAATTAAAAGAATTGATTTCTGAATCGGGAGTTCTTAATAATATTCACGGCTTCCGGGCATGCTTCGGAAATTTCCTTAAAAAAGTCAACCAAGATAAAGTACTGGCCATCTCGCTTATAAAGCGCGTGCTCCATATTGTCATTTTGATCATATGAAGTGATGAGCTTGTTTTTAACGTCACTCTCGCGGTCACTTGCGATGAATAAATAAGTAATCGAGCTTTGCTGCTCTTTAAGTTTGGTGTGAATGCAAAAGATACTCATCTCTATGGCTCCATGTTTGCCGATGAGTTGAGAATACCCGTGGGTAATAAGTCTCGTCAATACCTATGGGTACAAATATTTTGGTTTTTATTTTATGTCTTTGATTGCAGGTATAAAAAAACCCGCCGAGGCGGGTTAAATAATTTGGGGGGAAATCAGAGTTTCATGCGAGCTTCAACTGCTACACCGATAATCTTACAGTTCCCATCTATCGGGAGTAGCGGATAGGATGGATTGAGGGGTTTCAGGTAATGATCGCCACCATCAACTATGAGCTTTTTGAAGGTGGCCTCATTGGCATCTACCAGCTTTGCTAGCACCAGCGCACCATGGCACCACTCTTTTCCTGTATCAAAAAGCACCATCATACCTTCGGGAATGCTCAACCCTGACGGTGACGTCATCGAGTCGCCTTTAATCCTGAGCCAAAAGCCTTCACCCTCTACATGTGCATCTGATTCACACCATTCTTCAACGTCATCAAGGCTATATGGTTCTAATGCCTCAGCCCATGCTCCTGCGCTAACCCAACTAATCACGGGATATTTCTTCCTTAAAATTGGTTGCTGCATTAGTTCAACATTAGAATTCTCTGATGCAATCCCATCCATCCAGCCTCTAGGAAGTTTGAAAGACTTTTCAATAACTTCCATCATATCGTCAGCAATTCTTTTTCTGCCTGACTTACCCTCCGGCCATAACATTCTTGATACATAAGAAGGTTCTCGATCGATTTTACGAGCGAGTTCTGATGCGTTGCCATTGCAAAAGTCATCCCGCAACTGGATGAGTCGTAAACGACGTTTTTCGTATTTGTCCATGCCTGCCATTTTAATCTTTGTTACCTGTCGGTAAATGCCCTGTGGGTATTGATTATCCTGTTACCTATGGGTAATATCAATGCTGATATTTATACAGGGGGCATCATGAAAACCTTAAACGCCTTTATGTCTGAGCTTTCGCCAGAAGAAAAAAAGCAATTCGCAATCAAGTGTGGAACAACCATCAATTATCTCCGCAAGGTCATGAGCACCGGAAAGCCGATCGGGCCTGAGCTGTGTGCGCAGATTGAGGTTCACAGCGGCGGACAAGTAACCCGAAAGTCACTACGCCCGTCCAACTGGAGCAAGATTTGGCCTGAGCTTGAGGTGTCCGACCGTGCAGCCCAGTAAATCATTGCATCAGCTTCTTCGGAGGGTTTCAGAATGAGTATGGAATTGATGGTAAAAGCCATGAAGCTGAAAGTCGGCAATCCGCTACGCAAACTGGTTCTTCTGAAACTGGCCGATAACGCTAACGACCAGGGTGAATGCTGGCCGTCATATCAGCACATCGCTGACCAGTGTGAAATCGGAAGATCGACTGTTAAAGGTCATGTTCGTGCACTGGAAGAAATGGGGATGCTACGCCGGGAATATCGTCGCAAGGGCGAGCTGAATCAGTCCAATTTATTTCATTTGCGCCTTGATGAAAAAGAACACAAGCAGCCTTCAAAGGGTGGGGCAGGAGCTGACCTAGGTCAGCAGGTGACTGAGGTGGGGCAGGAGCTGACCGAGGGTGGGGCAGGAGCTGACCTAGGGGGTGGGGCAGGAGCTGACCCCAGAATCAGTCACTCTTTAGAACCAGTCATTGAACCAGTCAATGAATCTAAATCTATTGGCACATCGGCTAAAGCCGCTGAGCCGTCACGTAATGCTAAGCAGGATTACTCATCTGAATTTGAAGAAGCCTGGCAGGCATATCCGAAGCGTGCTGGTGGCAATCCTAAGCCTTCAGCATGGAAGAGCTGGTCTGCCCGCATCCGTGAAGGCGTTAAACCCGCTGACATGCTGGCAGGCGTACAGCGATATGCGGCCTACATCACTGCAACAGGCAAAGCAAATAGCGAGTACGTGAAGCAGGCAGCGACGTTCTTTGGTCCTGATCACCACTTTGCTGAAAGCTGGGTTGCACCCGCCAGCTCGCAGCGCAATTCGCCAGCACAGAGCCGCCATAGCGGATTCTCAGAGCGCGACTACGGCACCACCACCAAACCATCCTGGGCAAAAGGAGCAGCAGAATGAGCTATGTACCTACACAGCGCGGCGCAAATATTCAGTCACTGAAAACCACTATCTCAGCGCTTCAGGAAGAATTGAGCTTTGCTGGTGGCAAGGTCTCTATGCTGGACCGCTGCTTTGACCGACAGGAAACTGTTGCCGGCATCTGTGAGACGCACGGTAATTTTCAGCAGCAGCGCATCTGGACTGAATACAGTGGTCGCGTGGCTGAAAAGTTTTCCCGCTGCCCGAAATGCATTGCCTCAGAGCTGGAAGCCGCACAGAACAAATTGCGTGCTATCCAGACCGAAATGCTGACCGAGCGTGCGAACATCCCTGAGCGGTTCGCGGCCTGCAGCTTCGAAAACTATCAGGCCGTGAACAAATCCGCTCAAAACAATCTGTCGATCCTTCGCGACTACGCCAGCGCGTGGCCGCAGATGCTCGAAGCCGGTACCAGCCTCATTCTGACAGGCAGGCCAGGCACCGGTAAAAACCATCTGGCGGTGGCGCTGGCGAAAAGCATTATCGAGCACCATCAGGCAACAGTGTTGCTGACCTCCGTGATGCGCATCATCCGCGCCGTTCGCCGCACCTGGGAGAAGGGCAGCGAACGCAGCGAAGAGGAAGTTATTGCCCATTACACCGGCGTGGACCTGCTGATTATCGATGAGATTGGCATCCAGTACGGTTCTGAGTCCGAGATGATCATCCTGTTCGACATCATGAACACCCGCTATGAACGCATGCTGCCAACAGTACTCATCAGCAACCTGTCGCTGCCTCAGATTTCTCAGGTCATCAGTGACCGCCTGACAGATCGAATGGTTGAGGGTGGCGGGGCAACGCTGGTGTTCGACTGGCCAAGCTATCGCAGCCAGAAGGGAGCGCCGGCTGTATGAGTGATGCACTGTGGCGGGACCAGGACATGGAGGCGGCCGTGCTGGGGGCGATGTTCCTGCGCGGCGCTGAGGCTGAGGTGATGGAGATCATTTCCTCGCTGCCGGACACGGCGTTTAACTTCCAGCAGTACCGGGAAATCTACCGGGCTGTCGCTGCACAGGCGCGTGGCAAAGGTGTTATCGACCCGATTCTGGTGGGGGAGCAGCTTCCGCAGCACCAGGCGCTTATCGACGCGACAGGACGGATTGCGTGGGCGAGGTCTTCACTAAAGTCCTACTCACAGCAGCTGGTTCGCAACGCGGCTATTCGTGATGCTTTCCATGCCCTCTCTGTCGCCCTCAGCAGCCTCCAGGCAGCACCTAACAGCGATGCGGGGATTCGCATTCTGGAGGAGGTGAAAGCAGCTGTGGGGGCGATACAGACTGAATCTGATGCCATCCGTCCCGTTTCAATCGATGAGCTGCTTCCCACCATCATCAACAGGATTGACGAGCGCATGGAATCCGGCAGCGCTGGACGTTCGGTTATGACCGGGATCGAGGAGCTGGATGAGGTGACGGGCGGCTTTGACCAGACCGACCTGATCCTGCTGGCAGCGCGGCCATCGATGGGGAAAACGGAAATGATTCTGGATATCACCGAAAACCTGACTGCCACCGGTGCCGGGGTGCTGTTCTTCAGCATGGAAATGAGCGATATCCAGATCGCCGAGCGTCACGTTGCCGCTGCGGGCGGTATCTCAGCCTCACGCCTTAAGTCACCAGACAAACTGAAGGATGAGGACTGGGCGCGAATCAGTAACGGGATCGGGCAGATGACCGGGCGCAAAATCTGGATTGTGGACGCCAATAACCTGACCGTTGACCAGATTCAGCATATCGCGACCCGACACATTCAGCAGCATCCTGAGACCGCGCTGGTGGCTATCGACTATCTGCGCCTGATTAAGCTGCAGAGCGCCAGCCGTCACGATCTGGCAGTGGGTGAGGTTTCCAAGGGTCTTAAATCAATGGCGAAGGCTAACCGGGTGCCCGTAGTGGCACTAAGCCAGCTTTCACGCAGCGTGGAAAGTCGCCCGAACAAACGTCCGGTAAACGCTGACCTTAAGGACTCAGGCGAAATCGAAGCCGATGCTGACATCATCATGATGTTGTACCGGGATGAGGTTTATAACCCGGAGTCGCCAGCTGCGGGAATTGCTGAAATCAACATCACCAAGAACCGTAATGGGCCATTGGGTACCGTTTATCGCAGATTCTGGAACGGGCATTTCCACCACATCGATCAGGACGAAGCAAGGGCCAGAAGCATCGAACGGCCAGAAGTAAGCAACAGCAACAAACGTTATTCCAAAAGAGGGGCAGCATAATGCGTGACATTCAGATGGTTATGGCCCGATGGGGTGCTTGGGCGGCCAGCGGCGAAACGAATATTGGATACCCGCGAACCGCCGCAGGTCTCGCCAGACTTCTTCCCGCCAGCAGGCAGGGACGACCTTCCTGTTGCGATGATGATGGCATGCTGATTAATGAGGCCATGATCCGGCTCAGCAAAAATGATGCTCACCTTTGCTCTCTCATTGAGTGGTATTACATTGACGGGCTTCCGCTGCGCTCGCTGGAGAAAAAGTGTGGGGTTTCTTACAACACCATCTCAGTAAGAATTCAGAAGGCCGAAAGCTTTATTGATGGCTGTCTTTGCGCCCTGAATATCCGTCTGGAAATGGATAGGGAATGCACTAAAGAAAATATGTATCCAGAAAAGCAGAAGCGTATTGCGTCATGACAAAACCGGCTTTATTCTGCTATGAGTTGTCACTACGCACAGACACATAGAATGAATCCCCGCACATGGCGGGGATTTTTTTATGATAAAAATGCTCCAGCAGCAGACCCGGCAATGGTTGTGACGAGAGGGTGCTCAAGGAATTTTTTGAGTAGCCCTTTAGCTTCTTCTTTCTCGGGTTCAGAAGCTGATGACTTTTCAATTGTGTTAATCAAGTTCTGAATGTTCTCGCGGAATTCCATTCGGTTATGGTCTCCAATTTGAACATTGCTATTGCTACCGACGTTAATGGTCTGGTGCTTCACTGTATATGACTCCGTGCTCGGAACCGGTTTTACCTTAAGTTGGTAATGAGGCCCATATCCGCCAATACTTGTGTCATAAAAGTTGCATTGGTTAATGTGTTTTATCTCTTCTTTGCCGCTTGGTAATAGGCGCATAACCTGATCGCCATCGTCAATGTCAGCCATTTTGTCATCAATAATAACGGTACCGCCTGCAAAAGTTGCCTTGTATGGGCCTAATCGACTGCCGTCTGGCTTGATAATGAATGCCTCTTCCTTCTTAAACATAACGCTCTCCTGATTAGATTGTATTCTGTTTGCTGCACATCTTTTATACGACAGTTTTTCTTAAGTAACTACCTGTTTTAAACCGCTTAGGCGGCAATTCAGCGCCACGCTCGGCGCACTTCAACCACAGAGCCTTTCAGAAGGTGAGCCAGAGTGATGGTCGGTGTGACTATCTCTGTGGGCTGACCATTTCTGAGCGCTGGCTCACCCCCTAAAAGGAAAGTCACTATGTTCGGTATGTTCAAAAAGAATGCCCGTCGTGCTGTCAGCGATATCAAAAAGTTTGAGAAGCGCGATCTCGCACAGGCTGTAGTAAATGCTGCTTATCTGGTGGCCTATGCCGATGGTGAATGTGAGCCGTCTGAGAAAGCAAAGATTGAGCAGGTATTGCGCTCAAACCCGACGCTTTCGGCATTCAGCGGTGAAATCAACGATATCTCCACTCGCATCATTGCTCAGCTGGACACAGATATTCGTATTGGTCGTCGTGCTGCCTTGCGTGAAATCGAAGATGTAAAAGGCGATCAGCGTGAATGTGAAGATGTACTAGATGTGGCAGTAACCATCGCAATGGCTGATGGCGAGCTGGAGCCGGAAGAACAGAAGGTTCTTGAGCAAATTGCCAATGTTCTCGGTCTGCGTCTGGAAAATCATCTCTGATGGCCCGACTGCGCTGGCTGGCGATAGCTGTACTGCTGTTTCTGGTTGTCGCCATCGATTTCACAAGTCGAATGATGTCTGTGCTGGCTGACGGCGCAATCATCTGTGTAGTGACTGCTCTTCTCTGGCCGCTGGTTAAAGCCACCAAATAGCTTTGTGCAAAAGGCATCCACGGGTGCCTTTGACAGAAAGAATTCTAATTAGCCGGAATTCCCGGCTCTCTTTTGGCGTCCTCCCAAAAACTTTGTGATTTCCCCGTGGCTGTGTGGGGAGGTTCGCCACTTTTCTTTGACTACGAACGGCACCGACCCATTGGGAGGTGAGGATGAAACGCATGCCAGAAAAAGATCCGGGCTTCTGGGCAAGCCTACTTGCCTGGCTTTATGCCCACAAAAATGAATCCGGTTATGCCGGGCTGGCTGGCGTGATGGCGATCCTTCGCGCGACTTATATCGGCAAAGACACATGGCCCCGTCGGCTGCTCGATGCAGCGATGTGCAGCGTCTTTGCCTTTTTTCTCCAGCCGACACTGCAGGTAATTGGCTCGGTCTTTAACTGGAACTTCAGCGACGACACCACGCGTGTAGTTGCGGTGTTCCTTGGCTTTCTCGGTGTGGACTGGCTTTCATCGAAGCTGCGCAGGCTGATTGATAAGCGCTTGGGGGATAGCAATGCTGACACCCAGTGATTTTCAGCGTGCAACCGGTGTTTCGAATGCTGTTCGCGACGCATGGTTCCCGCATATAGCGTCGAGCATGGCAGCGTTCAGCATTACTACACCGCTCAGACAGGCTCACTTTCTGGCGCAGACAGGGCATGAATCCGCCGGGTTCCTGAAGGTTGAAGAGGGGCTGAATTACAGTGAGAACGCTCTAACCGCGATGTTCGGCAAACGCATTACCCCTGAGCAAGCCCGAGCATACGGGCGTAACGCAATGCACACGGCCAATCAGAAGATGATCGCCAGCATTATTTACTCAAACCGTAACGGTAATGGGAATGTTGATTCAGGTGATGGTTATCGATATCGCGGTCGGGGTCTGATTCAGATAACGGGCAAAGCCAACTATGCGGCACTGGTAAAGCAGCTTGGCGCTGATGTAGTGGCAGACCCTGATTTGTTGCTGGGGTATCGCTTTGCAGCGATGTCAGCGGCGGCATGGTGGAAGAATCACGGATTAAACGAGCTGGCTGATTCTGATGATGTTACCCGCATCACCAGAATCATCAACGGTGGCATAAACGGTCTGGACGACAGGAAATCCCGCTTAATCAAAGCTAAGAGGATTTTATGTTCAACGTAATCGGCTTTATCCGAAATTATTCGCATCTCATCATCATCGGCCTTATCTGCGTCTGCCTGTGGGGGCTTAACGCCCGTAATTCACAGCTGAGCGCCACTAATGACCGGCTGGAGCAGCTGGCAAACAGCAAAGACAGCCAGATAAACGATCTGCGCTCCAAAAACGATGACCTGGCCGCCAGCGTAAATGACCTGGTCAAAGCAGTTAACCAGCAGAATGCGGTGATGACACAGGTCACCGAGCAACGCGCAGTGACGGCACAGCAGAACCGGAAGCTACAGAATGAAATCAAACGTTACCTTGCGGCGGACAAGTGTGCTGTTGCTCCTGTTCCCCCTGATGCTGCTGACCGGTTGCGGGACGCAGCAAAAGCCGCTGGTGGAGTACCGGACAGTAAAGCAGCCCCGGTTAAACCTGCCGGCAGAACTGACCAGCCAGATTGAAGCGCCGCAGCCGCCAGCGCTCATGACGTTCGGTGACAGTGTGGCGTTAAACGCTGAGCTTTATGGCGTGCTGGGGCAGTGCAACATTGACCGCGCCGCCATCCGTAAAATTGAGTCAACCAGATAGGTAATTACATGACCATCAGCCAAGAAGTTAAAGATTGGCATGAGCGATCAGAAGCACTGGCTGCAGAGATTGATGCTCATCTCAATAGCTACCCGGGGCCGGAACGCTCCAGCATCAACTCATCAGTGAACGTGGTGATTTATCTGGGTAATCGTTACACGCTGATAACCGGCTTTATTCCTCCTGAAGTTATTTCAGGTAACCTAAAGATTGGCAAAGGATAGCGGTAAGTCACGCTGCAAAGCGTTACGGAACAGTTCTCATAAATTACTTCATCTGATTAAGCCTAAGTTGTAGTCTGGTCTGCTGACTTCTACTTAAAGAGGATGAATATATGTTTGTTGAAAACTTTTTGCCTCAAGACCCTGATAATCCAGGGATGGTTAAAGCCTGGGGGGTCGTGAGAAGCAATGTATGGCATTTAGCAGGGGTGTACGGCACCGAAGAGGATGCTAACGCTAAAGCCGAAGAAATGGGTGATGGTTATTCGGTCCATTACGGCTCTCACAAATTGGGAACCGATGATTTTATTTGGGGTGAATAATCAAATCATTCTAATAGAGCCGCCTTCGGGCGGTTTTTTTATTTTATGCTGAAAACTGCATTTACTGAGTTCACTTTTCAGCATAAACATAACGAATCATCGGCTGGTGGTCTCACCATTTCCGGGAATATATCGCACCTATCCAGCAGGAAATTCTGATGTCAGAGCCACGCATCTATAACAGCCGCTGGGATAAAGCCAGGCTCTCATTCCTCAAATCGCACCCTCTCTGCGTCATGTGCCACCGGCAGGGCAGAGCAGTGGCCGCTGCTGTCGTTGACCATATCAAGCCACACAGGCTGAAAGAGGCCATCAACGGTGGCAAACAGGACGAGATAGCAAAGGCTCAGAAGCTATTCTGGGACAAGGCCAACTGGCAGCCTCTCTGCAAGCAGCATCACGACTCGACCAAGCAACGTGAAGAGAAGCGCGGACACGTCATAGGGTGCGATGAGAACGGCATGCCACTCGACCCGTCATCACATTGGCGTAAATGATAATGAATATCATTTCTCATTGAGGGTGGTAGGGGTTTCGGACAGATGAGAACGATTATCATCAACATCGGGGAGGGCGGGTGCAGAGTTCAGGGGCTAACGACCTCCTGACCGCCCGCCCCCCTTTTTATGCACAACCGCGAAATGAAAAGTTTTTTTCTGGGAGGTTTTTATGGCCGGAAGACGACCAAAACCGACCCACCTTAAGGTCGTTACCGGCAATCCGGGCAAGCGAAAACTTAACGACAAAGAGCCTGCACCCGCGAGAGAAATCCCCAGCCCGCCGTCACACCTCACCGATTGGGGAAAGGTTGCGTGGGGAAAGCTGACCGTTCTGCTTGATGGAATGGGCGTGCTGACCGTCGCCGATGTTCTTGCGCTGGAAAGGCTCTGCGATATCTATGCCGACATTCTTCAGCTGCGAATCACTATTGCCGAAGAGGGAAGGACATACACGGTTCAGACCGAAGGCGGATTTCTTATCAAGGCCAACCCGGCTGTTTCAATGCTGGCTGATGCAGACCGGCGCTTCAAAAGCTACCTGGTAGAGTTCGGCCTGACACCGGCTGCCCGGTCAAAGGTGAACGTGAATGGTGGAAAAAAAGAAGAAGACCCGCTCAACCAGTTCTTCGGTTGATCCGGCGACGCAGTATGCAATGGACGTTACCAGCGGGGCTGTTCTTGCCGGGCCAGATATCCGCGCTGCATGCGCCCGCCACATCCGGGATTTGGAAGAAGGGCCAAAACGTGGACTGTTCTGGGATGTCGAAGCGGTTACGCGTGTTGTTAACTTCTTTGCTCAGGTCCTGAAGCTCAACGGCGGCGAGCATGAAGGTAAGCCTTTCATCCTGCTGCCGTGGCAATGTTTCATTGTTGGCTCCCTGTTCGGCTGGAAGGCGGAAGACGGCACACGCCGATTTCGCATGAGTTACATCGAGTCCGGCAAGGGTTCCGGCAAGTCGCCGCTTGCGGGCGGCGTCGGTCTTTACCTGCTGATGGCAGACAAGGAACCCCGCGCCGAAGTCTACGCGGCGGCCACAAAAAAAGACCAGGCAATGATCCTGTTCCGCGATGCGGTAACGATGGTCGATCAGTCGCCCGCGCTGGCACAGCGCATCACCAAATCTGGCACCGGGCTTAACGTGTGGAACCTTGCGTTCCTGCAGACAGGCTCTTTCTTTAAGCCGATCAGCTCCGATGATGGTCAGTCAGGCCCGCGCCCGCACGGCGCACTGATTGACGAAGTGCATGAGCACAAAACAAACGCCGTTGTTGAGATGATGCGCGCCGGTACAAAGGGCCGCCGTCAGGCGCTGATGTTCCTCATCACCAACAGCGGCCACGATAAAACCAGTGTCTGTTTCGAATATCATGAATACGGTCGCAAGGTGGCGGCCGGTGATTTGGTCGATGACAGCTTTTTCAGCTTCATCTGTTCGCTGGATGAGGGCGACGACCCGTTTAAAGATGAAGCATGCTGGGGTAAAGCGAATCCGTCTCTGGGTCAGACCTTCACGGATAAATACCTGCGGGAGCAGGTGACGCAGGCTCGCGGCATGCCATCAAAAGAGAGCATTGTACGACGCCTGAACTTCTGCCAGTGGGTGGAAGCGTCCGATCCGTGGATTGACAGCGACACCTGGATGAACTGCGAACAGGAATTTAATCCGGAGGATTTAGCGGGTGAAGAGTGTTATGGCGGTCTGGACCTGTCCGGTTCACGTGACCTGACGGCGCTTGCGCTTTACTTTCCGAAATCCAAAAAGCTTTTAGTTGAGTTCTGGACGCCGAAAGATTCTCTGCTTGAGCGCGCTAAAACTGACCACGTTCCCTATGATGCCTGGCTGCGTAACGGCTTTATTCACGCACCACCGGGTAAGGCGGTCAACTACGGTTTTGTGGCGGTGCGTATCGGTGAACTGGCGGCCAGATACGATATTAAGTGCATCGCGTTTGACCAGTACCGCATCAAGTATCTGGAGCCAGAGCTCGAAAGCGAGTCTGTGAGCGTTGACCTTGTTCCGCATGGTCAGGGCTTTTACAAGGCGCAGGAGTCCGGGTTGTGGATGCCGCGCTCTATTGAGCTGTTTGAGGAGCACCTGAATAACCGGGCGCTCATCATCCGGCCTAATCCCTGTTTGCGCTGGAATGCAGCCTCTGCGGTGCTCGAGGCTGACCAGAAGGACAACCGCATATTTGCCAAAAAGAAAAGCACCGGCCGTATTGATGGCGTGGTGGCTTCCGCTATGGCAATCGGTGCAGCAGAGGATGCGGTGCTGGTAGATAGCGGTGATCCTGATGACTTTTTTGATGACCCGATCATGGTAGGTATCTGATGAAGGAAAAAAAACAGCCGGGTCGCATCAAGAGCGCGATTGTTAACTGGCTCGGTGAGTCGATTGGACTTAATGATGCCGCGTTCTGGCAGGAGTGGTACGGCACAAGCAGCAGCGGGAAGGTCGTTACAGCAGAGAAATCGCTGCATCTGTCCGCCGTCTGGGCCTGTGTTCGCCTGCTGAGTGAGTCAGTTTCAACCCTGCCGATGAAGGTTTACGAACGGGCCGCTGACGGCTCACGCAAGCTTGCGCTTAATCATCCGGCATATCAGTTGTTATGCCGTCGCCCAAACAGCGAAATGACGCCGTCGCGCTTTATGTTGATGGTGGTTGCCAGCATCTGCCTGCGTGGTAATGCCTACGTTGAGAAAAAGATGATTGGCACCAAGCTGGTCTCTCTGGTGCCGCTGCTTCCTCAGTGTATGGAGGTGGATCGGCTGGACAGCGGCGAACTGCAGTACACCTACACAGAGAAGGGCGTGCCGCGCATCATCCCGGTTAAAAATATGATGCACATTCGGGGGTTTGGTCTCGATGGTGTTTGCGGGATGATGCCGATGCGCACTGGTCGCGACGTGTTTGGCGCAGCGATGGCGGTCGAAGAGTCAGCCGCAAAAATTTTTGAAAATGGTATTCAGACGTCAGGCTTCTTTCTTTCAAAGAATCTGCTGACCAAAGAGCAGCGACAGAAAAACCGCGAAAACCTTAACCGGTTCGTTGGTTCAAAAAACGCGGGCAAGGTGATGGTGCTTGAGGGTGATATGTCCTATCAGGGCATCACCCTTAACCCTGAAGATGCTCAGATGCTGGAGTCACGGTCATTCAGTATTGAGGAAATCTGCCGCTGGTTCCGCGTGCCGCCGTTTATGGTTGGTCACGTTGATAAGCAGAGCAGCTGGGCGTCGAGCGTTGAAGGCATGAACCTTCTGTTCCTGACTAATACGCTTCGCCCGATGCTGGTGAATATAGAACAGGAGATATCACGTTGCCTGCTGAACGGTGATGAAGACCTGTTTGCTGAGTTCTCCGTTGAAGGTCTGCTGCGTGCCGACAGCGCAGGGCGCTCCGCTTATTACACCACCGCGCTGCAGAACGGCTGGATGTCCCGTAATGACGTGCGCCGCCTGGAGAATCTGCCACCGATTGAAGGTGGTGATATCTACACCGTACAGCTGAACCTTACACCGCTTGAAGACCTGCGCAAAAACAGCACCGCCGCAAGGGCCACACTGTTGCGCGAAGTTCACAACGCCGTTTTCCCGGACATTCCTTTCGAACAATCACCGCTTAAACATGCGGCTTAGGAGCATCCCCAATGACAGTAAAAAGTCTTCCGGCCGCACCGGAGGGACGGCCTTTTGCGCGCGAAAATCGCGATCTGCCGTCTTCTGCAATGGATCGCTGGAACGGCGGCATCAAAGCCGCAAAGAGTGATGACAACAGCATTTCCGTGTTCGATGTCATTGGCGCTGACTGGTACGGCGATGGTGTTACCGCCAGCCGCATTGCTGCCGCGCTCCGCTCAATCGGCGGTGCTGATGTGACCGTGAATATCAATTCGCCGGGCGGCGATATGTTTGAAGGCCTGGCGATTTATAACCTGCTGCGTGAGTACGAAGGGAAGGTCACTGTCAAGGTGCTGGGCCTCGCTGCTTCTGCTGCGTCGATTATCGCGATGGCCGGTGATGAGGTGCAGATCGGTCGCGGTGCTTTCCTGATGATCCATAACTGCTGGGTGTATGCGATGGGCAACCGTCATGACCTGCAGCAGATTGCAGCGGACATGGTGCCTTTTGATAAGGCGATGAACGATATCTATGGCGCACGAACCGGTCTGGATGCGGCCACCATCGACGCGATGATGGATGCCGAAACCTACATCGGCGGTAGCGATGCGGTTGAAAAAGGTTTTGCAGATCGCCTGCTGTCAGCAGATGAGATTGCAGATGGCGACGACAGCCCTGCAGCTGCGCTGCGCAAGTTGGACGCGATGCTGGCAAAAACCGACGCACCGCGCTCCGAGCGTCGAAAACTTCTTAAAGCTTTAACCGGCGGCAAGCCAGGCGCTGCTGCCATCCCTGAAGGTATGCCGGGCGCTACCGACGAAATCAACCCCGAAAATATTGCACAACTTAAAAACGCGCTGGCCGCGTTCGGCAAATAAGGATTAACAATGTCTGAAGTAAATGAAGTTCTGAAGCAGGTTACAGCCAGCATCAACGAAGCCAGCGGCAAGTTTAACGCGAAGGCCGAAGAAGCGCTGACCGAGGCGAAAAAATCAGCCTCACTGTCAGCGGAAACAAAAGCGGCAGTGGATAAAATGGCGAGTGAGCTTAACGCCATGCGTGAAGCAGAAAAAACGCTGAAGGCTGCGCTGGGTGACCTGGAACAGCACGTTGCGCAGATGCCGCTGGCGAATGCGAAAAACGTTATCGAAACCGTTGGGGGTCAGGTTGTTTCCTCCGAAGCGCTGAGAGCTTTTTCAGCCAGCATCGAAGGCAATAAGCGCCTGAGCATTCCGGTTAAGGCTGCGTTGCTGTCGGTCAACTTGCCGGGCCAGATCGTTGCACCTGACCGCCTGCCAGGTATCGATCAGCAGCCAAAACAGCGACTGTTTATCCGAGACCTGATTGCACCGGGCCGTACTGAGTCCAATACCATCTATTGGGTTCAGCAGACTGGATTTACCAACAATGCGGCGACCGTCGCTGAGAACACTAAGAAGCCGTACAGCGATATCACTTTTGCGGAAAAAATCACGCCGGTCCGCACTATCGCGCACCTGTTCAAGGCCGCCAAGCAGATTCTTGATGATATGCCGCAGCTGCAGTCGACGATTGACGCCGAACTGCGCTACGGGCTGAAGTACGTTGAAGAGCAGGAGATTCTGTTCGGCGACGGCACCGGCACGCACCTGAACGGTATCGTTCCGCAGGCATCTGCATATGCTGCTGCCTTCAGCGTGGCGAATCAAAGTGGTATTGATGATCTGCGACTGGCTATGCTGCAGGCGCAACTGGCGCGCTTCCCGGCGTCCGGCCATGTTCTGCACTTCATTGATTGGGCGAAGATCGAGCTGACTAAGGACTCGCTGGGTCGTTACATTCTGGCGAACCCGGCAGCGCTGACTGGTCCTACCCTGTGGGGTCTGCCGGTTGTCGCGACCGAAGCGGCTGCGTTCCAGGGTAAATTCCTGACCGGCGCATTTAATGCCGGTGCGCAGATTTTCGATCGCGAAGATGCCAACGTGGTTATCTCCACTGAAAACGCCGACGACTTTGAGAAAAACATGATCTCAATCCGCTGTGAGGAACGTCTGGCGCTGGCCGTTAAGCGTCCTGAAGCGTTCGTTTACGGTTCCTTCACCGCACCTGCTGCAGCTGCGTAACAGCAACGGCGGCCTCCGGGCCGCCTTTCCGGGAGTTACTTATGAAACTGCTTTTGATTAAACCGAATTACTTCGGCGGCACGGTCGTGTCCGAAGGCAATACCATTGAGACCGACGAGCAGCATGGCCGCGAGTTGATTAAAAAAGGCTATGCAGAGCTGGTTGAAGACGGTACTGCTGCTCTGCCAGAGCCAGAGCCAGAGCCAGAGCCAGAGCCAGAGCCAGAGCCAGAGCCAGAGCCAGAGCCAGAGCCAGAGCCAGAGCCAGAGCCAGAGCCAG